>NZ_JBHWGD010000019.1:78840-81311 GCF_042733235.1 Kitasatospora sp. NPDC059722 | reverse complement strand
GGGGGCCCCCCGCGGGTGCGGCGTGCGGTGGGTTGTTAGTGGCCCGAGCATATGCGTGTGTGTATCCTCGCGGGGGTGATTTGACTGGGGGGGGGGGCCCGCTTCGAGGGCGGGCCCCACGGACCGGGTGAGGGGTGTGCGGTGTATCCGCTTGGACTTGGCGTGGTGTCGTGGTGGTGGCTCGCGATTCTGGCGACGGCGGTGTTCTGGGTGGTCCTGGTGCCTTCCCTGCCGATCCGGTCGCACCAGATCAGTACCGCGTTGGCGCCCGTCGCCATGGCGCTCTTCGGGCTCGGCAGCCACTACGCGAAGCACATGGAACCGGCCGCCGTGCTCGCCATGTACTCGTGCGCGGTGGTGTCGATCCCGTTGGGCGTCATCGGTCACCGCAAGGAGCTGGCGCGGCGGACCCTGGAGGCGCAGGACAGCGACGATCCGGACAACATCCCGCTACCGCCCGTCATGCTCGCCCAGCTCTTCGTTTCGCTCGTGGGCTTCGGCGCCCTGGCGCTGTGGGCCATCAACTAAGTGTCTTTCGAATGAAGAAATCGACTATGAATCAAGGAGTCCTGCACATGCGTTCCCTTGCGAGGATGGCCGTCGTCGGAACCATCATCGGCGCGGTCGCCGTGTCCGGCATTGTGGGGGCCGTCGCTGCCGATGGCGGCGCCGTCGCTCCGGTGGCCACGGCCGACACTCCGCCGCCGCCGGCCGTCGAGGACTTCGCCTACCCGAACGCGGACCAGATCTTCAAGGACCGCGGCATCAAGCTGAAGAGCGGTGACGGCAACATCGTCCTCGCCCCGTCCTGTGGTCCCGGCCTGATGGAGGTCGACGCCCGGGACCTGGCGAAGGCCGACACGGTCGGTGGCGGGCGCTTCTGCTTCACCACCACCGGTGCGTCGGGCCGGCTGACCCTGGAGCTGCCGTCGGCCTACACGATCGGCACCAACAGCTACGCCGCCCACCTGGTCATGGCCAGCGGCACCGACACCAAGATCCACGACGTGCAGCCGAAGAGCTGGGTCAAGATCGGTGAGCTCACCGACCCGCAGCAGCGCCCGTTCACCCTGCTGGAGATCACCACCACCCTCGTCAAGTAGGGCTCAGGTCACGCAGATCGATCCACCGTTCACAATCTTGATGAGGAGTTCCATAGTGTTTCGCTCACGTCCGCGCGCCGCGTGGATGACGGGGATGCTGGCCTCGGCCGCCGTGGTCGGCAGCCTGGTGAGTGCGGGTACGGCGAGTGCGGTGGTGGGGGACGGCGTGCCGAACGGCACCTACGCGTTCACCACCAAGCTGGACATCGGCAACGGCCAGCGTGCCTGCACCGGTTCGCTCGTGGACTCGTACTGGGTGCTGACGGCGAGCAGCTGTTTCGCCGACAACCCGGCGCAGCCGCAGGCGCTGCAGGCCGGTGCGCCGAAGCTGAAGACGGTCGCGACGGTCGGGCGCACCGACCTGACGACCGGTGGCGGGTTCACCTCCGAGGTGACCGAGCTGGTGCCGCGCGCCGACCGTGACCTGGTGCTGGTGAAGCTCGCGCAGCCGGCCCAGGGCATCCCGACCGTCGCGGTGGGCGCCGCGCCCACCGCCGGTGAGACGCTGACGGTGGCCGGGTACGGGCGCACCAAGGACGAGTGGGTGCCCAACACCCTGCACAGCGCCTCGTTCACCGTGCAGTCCTCGACCGCCACCACCGTCGCCGTCACCGGCAAGACGCCCGGCAAGGACGCGATCTGCAAGGGCGACACCGGCGGCCCGGCGCTGCGCGCCAAGGCCGGCGGCGGCGTCGAGCTGGCGGGCGTCAACAGCCTCTCCTGGCAGGGCGGTTGCCTCGGCTCCGGTGCGGAGACCCGCACCGGCGCGGTGGAGACCCGGGTGGACGACCTGGCGGGCTGGGTGTTCGACACCCGCCTGCACACGGCCACGCTGAAGAACAACTACAGCGGCCTGTGCGCCTACGTGCCGTGGCAGACGCCGGAGGACCACGCCAACCTCGTCCAGGTCGGCTGCGCCAACCAGTTCGTCGACCAGGTCTGGAACCTCCAGAAGGTCGACGGCGGCTACCAGCTGCGCAACCTCAAGTCCGACAAGTGCGCCTACGTGCCGTGGCAGACGCCGGACAACGGCGCCGAGGTCCAGCAGATCTTCTGCGACTCGCAGTTCGTCGACCAGGTGTGGAAGCTGGAGCCGGTGACCGGTGGCTACCAGCTGCGCAACGTCAAGAGCAACAAGTGCATGATCGGCTGGTCGGGCTCGGCGGCCGTCGGGCAGAAGCTGACCCAGTTCGACTGCATCCCGCAGTACTCGGACCAGGTCTGGTCCATCTGACGCGGCACCACACGGGAGCGGCGTGCGGGCACCCCCGGTGGCGGGCGCCCCCAGCGTGGGGGTGCCGGGGCGGTGGGGGTTTATAACCGGCCGCCCCCCCCCGCGGGGGTCGGGGGCCCCGCCGGGGGCGGCGG
>NZ_JBHWGD010000019.1:48326-78830 GCF_042733235.1 Kitasatospora sp. NPDC059722 | reverse complement strand
CCCCACCCCCACACTCACTTTCGGTGTCTGGGGGGGGCTTTTTTTTTCTAACCCCCCCCCCCCCCCCCGGGGGCGGGGGCCGCCCCCCGCCGGGGGCCCCCCCCCCCCGCTTCGTTCGCGTTCCGGGTCAGTTGACGTAGATCAGCGGGCTGCCCGCCACGGAGGTGTCGGTGACCGGGCCGTAGGCGGCGGTGAAGTAGCCGGTCTGGAAGCACAGGCCGGAGCCGGAGGTGAGGTTGAAGGGCTGGGCGGCGAAGGAGATGCTGTTGTCGCTGTTGGACGTGGTGCCGGAGATGCTGGTCGCCTGCTGGTAGACGCAGGTGACGCTGCCGAGGATGGTGTTGAGCACCACCGTGGTCTGCATCGGGCCGGCCGCGCCCGGGGAGAGGGTGACCGGGCTGCCGGTGCCGTCGCCGACGGTGTTGGTGTAGGCGAGGTTGTCGACGCTGATGCTCTGCACGCCCGTGACGCCGAGGACGCTGGAGCTGCAGCCGTCGAAGGTCTGGGTGTTGAGGGACTCGACGGCGTTGCCGGGCGCGGCCGGGTTGGCGCTGACGGTCGCGGAGAAGGAGGAGCTGGTGCAGCTGATGCCGTTGGTGCTGGTGGCGCTGTCGTAGAAGTTGGCGGTGGTGCCGGAGGTGAGACTGGCATTGAGGACGTCGCCCACCGAGGCGGCCGGGCCGCCCAGGCTGCCGGTGGTGAGGACCGCGGCGGCGTCGGCCTGGGCGGGGGCGACGGCGGTGGCGGCGAGGGCGAGGGCGGCGAGGGCGGCAGCCCCGAGGGTGCGGCGGATGCGCATGAAGGTGCCTCTCCGTACGGAGTCGGGTGGGGGTGCCCGCGTGCGGGTGTGGTGGCGTGCACGGCGGGGGAGGTGCGGGGGCACGGCGGTGCGGCTCCCAGCGGGCCGCGCCGGGGCGGGCCCGGCGCCACGGGCCCGCCGTGCGGCGGAAGGGGTGCGGAGGTGCGCGGTGCAGTGGGGTGCAGGCCGGCGGCTGCCACCGCCGTGCGTGCGTCCGCCGTGCTCCCGGGCCCGGGTGGCGCAGTCGGCGCCGGCGGGCCCTGGCGGGTTCTCCGGCGGTCGTTCGCCCACCGGTTGGAAACCTGCCAGTGTTGTAAACCCGGTGTTGCATCAATGTCAAGACGGGACACAGGAGTTGGTGATGGAGCGGAATACCGTCCGGGGGGCCGACGTGATCCTGCTGCCGGGGGCGCGCACCGGCCGTGACCCGGCCCGTTCGATCAAGCGCGGCCCGAGCCGGCTGCCCCCGGCGGTGGTCGCCGCGACCCAGCGCGAGCGGCTGCTGGACGGGCTGGTCCACACCGTCGCCGAGCACGGCTACCAGCACGCGACGGTGAGCGACATCTGCCGGGCGGCGGGCGTGACCAGACCGGTGTTCTACGAGCTGTTCAGCGGCAAGGAGGACGCTTTCCTCGCCGCCCACCGGTTCGGCACCGGCGTGGTGATCCGGCGGATGGCGGCGGCCTTCGCGGCCGAGCCGGACTGGTGCGCCGGGATCCGGCAGGCCCTGGGCGCGATGCTCCAACTGCTGGCCGGAGTGCCGGCGTTCGCGACCATGGCGGTGATCGAGATCGAGGCGGTCGGCCCGGCCGGTCGCCGGGAGCGCGAGCAGCTGCTCAAGCGGTTCCGGGCGTTCTTCGCCGAGGTGCCCCAACTCCCGTGCGACGTGGCGGTGGAGCCCCTGGTGGACGCGGTGGTGGGTGGCGTCTACAGCGCGGTCTACCGGCGGGTGAACTCCGGGCGGACGGCCGAACTGCCGCAGCTCCTCCCGGCGTTGAGCCTGTTCTGTCTCGCCCCGTTCCTCGGTCCGGCCGAGGCGGCGCGGCGGCTCGGTATCGGCCGGGAGTCCGACGGTTCGGCCGCGGAATCATGAATTCCGTTACGGGACGGATCATTTGACGTTTGGTCAAAGTGTTTCATGGGCTGGATCGTTTGGTGAAGATCCCTTCGTGCACTTCTATTGACCGGGCGAATACCGGGCAGTAGCTTCACGGTTGCTCCAATCGCGGTCCGACCGGTTCCGCCCCGCTGCCGAGGGGCGGCCGACCGGCCGGCCGCGGAACGCTGTCCGCGCCAGGACAACGTGCCAGTGACTGCCCAATCCACCCACTCCAGGGAGCGCACATGGCCATGTCCGAGGAAGCCGCCGCCGGGGCGGAGGCACCCGACACCCCGGCCGGGCCCGGAAGAGGACGCGTCCGGCTCAAGCGGACCGCCCTGATGGCCGTCCCGGCCGTCGTCGCGGGCGGCGTCCTGATGACGCTCACCGCGCAGGGCGTGCTCGCCACGCAGTTCTCGATCTCCGGCATGCCGTTCACGATCACCGCGACCTCGCTCCACGGCGACGGCTTCGAGCAGTTCGGGAGCCTCGACCACATGATCAAGAACAGCCCGAACCAGGGGCACACCGGCGGGCAGGTGCTGGTCGCGGTGACGGCGATCAAGACGGCCCAGATCACCAACCTGTGCCAGAGCGTCGACCTCGGCGGCATCAACCTGGTGATCCACGCCGGTGACGCCGGAACCCCGGTCACCGCTCAGAACCTCACCAGCGACTCCGACATGATGTCCGGCGACGCCTCGTTCTCCAACATCGAGATCGGCGGCGACGCCAGCGAGTACACCAAGGCCGGGGTTCAGGGCAAGCCGGGCGTCTTCGGCCAGCAGGCCGACACCATCGACATGGTGAACGTGAACCAGCACAACTACGCCAGCACCGCGGCCAGCTTCAAGCTGCCGCACCTGAAGCTGAGCTTCAGCTCGAAGGGCTGCTGATGACGGAGCCCACACCGCCGAGCGCCCGTGGCGGAGGGGGCGGAGCCGAGGGGACGGCTCCCGCTCCCGCCGCGGCAAGCGCGGCCGGGTCCGGCCCTGCGCCGGTCCCTGCGCCGGTCCCCGTGCCCGCACCGACCGCCGGCGTCGCGGCAGCCGTCGCGCCCGCCCGGCCGGTCAGGCGCGACTGGCGGGGACAGCGACCCTTCTGGGGCGGCCTGCTGGTGACGCTCGGGGGCGCCGAGATCCTCTTCACCCTGCGGGCGCCGCTGCCGGTCGTCCTGCACATGGGGATGCAGGGGATCGCCGGCTACCTCGTGCCGGCGGTGATGGTGCTCTGCGGCGTGCTGATCGTCTTCAACCCGGCGCAGCGGCTGTTCTACTCGTTCATGGCCGTGCTCGCGTCGCTGGGCAGCTGGCTGACGTCCAACATGGGCGGCTTCCTCTTCGGGATGCTGCTCGGCGTGATCGGCGCCTGCGTCACCTTCGGGTGGGTGCCCGACCAGCCGCTGCGGCGCGGCCGGGCCCGGCGCGAGCGGCGCAGGGCGCAGCGGCGGGCGGCGGGCAGCGGCGAGGCGGCCGGTCCGGCCGGGGCGTGACAGCGCCCCGTCCTCGGTGTCGGGAGAGCACCGAGGACGGGGCGTCGCGCTCCGTGGCCGGGCCGGGCTCAGATGGTCGAGGCGTCGATCACGAAGCGGTAGCGGACGTCGCTCGCCAGTACCCGCTCGTAGGCCTCGTTGATCCGGTCGGCGCTGATCAGCTCGATCTCGGCGGTGATGCCGTGCTCGCCGCAGAAGTCCAGCATCTCCTGGGTCTCCGGCAGCCCGCCGATCATGGAGCCGGCCAGCGAGCGGCGGCCGGTGAGCAGCGCGTGCGCGTTCACCGTGACGGGCTTCTCCGGCGCGCCGACCTGGACCATGGTGCCGTCGACGCGCAGCAGTCCGAGGTAGGCGCTGAGGTCGAGGTCGGCCGAGACGGTGTTGACGATCAGGTCGAAGCGGCCCGCCAGCTCGGTGAAGGTGGCCGGGTCGGAGGTGGCCCGGTAGTCGTCGGCCCCGAGCTTCACGCCGTCCTCGCGCTTGCGGAGCGACTGGCTGAGCACCGTGACGTCCGCGCCCAGGGCGTGGGCGATCTTGACACCCATGTGGCCGAGCCCGCCGAGGCCGACGATCGCGACCTTCTTGCCCGGGCCCGCGCCCCAGTGGGTGAGCGGCGAGTACAGCGTGATGCCCGCGCACAGCAGCGGCGCCGCGGCGTCGAGCGGCAGGTTGTCGGGGATGCGCAGCGCGTACCCCTCGTCGACGACCAGCTCCGTCGAGTACCCGCCGTACGTGGGCCGGCCGTCGCGGCCGACGCCGTTGTAGGTGGGGGTCATGCCGCCGCCGGTGCAGTACTGCTGCAGGCCGGACGTGCAGTTGTCGCACTCGCGGCAGGAGTCGACGAAGCAGCCGACGCCGACGCGGTCGCCGACCTTCCACTTCGTGACGCCGGGGCCGGTCTCGCTCACGACGCCGGCGATCTCGTGGCCCGGCACCATCGGGAAGATGCCGGTGCCCCAGTCCTCGCCGACCTGGTGGATGTCGGAGTGGCAGATGCCGGAGAACCGGACGTCGATCACGATGTCGTGCTCGCCGACCGCCCGGCGCTCGACGGTGGTCTTCCGGAGCGGGGAGTTCGCGGTGAGCGCCGCGTAGGCGGCGGCGGTGCGGGTGGGAGCCTGAGCCGTGTCGTTCGTGATGCCCGTGTTCGTCATGTCCTCAAGGCTGCGCCGGACCGTACGGGCCAACCAGACCAACGATCAACGTACGCAACCCCGACGTACGCAAACCCGACGTAGGGAAGCGGAACGTAGCAGCGCGCAACCTACGCACGGCAGTATCACCCTCGCCCGCCCCCGGGAGCGGCTGCCCGCCCGCATACTGCAGACATGGACCAGCGCACCGAACTCAGCGAGTTCCTCCGATCCCGCCGCGCCCGGCTGCGGCCCGAGGACGTGGGCCTGCCCGACCTCGGCACCCGTCGCCGGGTGCCGGGGCTGCGCCGCGAGGAGCTGGCCCAGCTGGCCGGGGTCAGCACCGCGTACTACACGCGGCTGGAGCAGGGCCACGGCGAGAGCGTCTCCTCCGCCGTCCTGGACGCCATCGCCCGTGCGCTGCGGCTCGGCCCGGCCGAGCGCGAGCACCTCGGCCGGCTCACCAAGCCCGCCCGCCGCCGCCCCGGCCGCGCCGCCGCCCGGATCCAGCAGGTCAGGCCCGCGCTGCAGCAGCTGCTCGACGCGATGGAGGGCGTGCCCGCGTACGTCCTCGGGCGGCGGCTCGACATCGTCGCCTGGAACCGGCTCGGCACCGCCCTGCTCGGCGACTTCGGCGCCATGCCGCCGGAGCAGCGCAACATGGCCTGGCACGTCTTCCTCGATCCGGCCGCCCGCGAGCTGTACCTGAACTGGGAGGGCAAGGCGAGCGACGTCGTCGGCATCCTGCGCCTGGACGCCGGGCGCGACCCGGACGACCCGCGCCTGGCCTCCCTGATCGGCGAACTCTCCCTCAAGAGCGAGGAGTTCCGCCGCATGTGGGCCGCGTACCGGGTGCAGGACAAGGGCCACGGCACCAAGGAACTGCACCACCCGGTGGTCGGCCGGCTCAGCCTCCAGTACGAGACGCTGCGCCCGGCCGGCGACGACTCCGACCAGGTCCTCGTCACCTACCACGCCGAGCCCGGCTCCGCGTCGGCCGAATCCCTGCGGCTGCTGGCGAGTTGGGCGGCGACGGAGCTTGCAGCGAAGGAGCTCACGGCGAAGGAGCTCGCGGCCACGGATCTCGCGGCGAAGGCCGAGGGGGAGCCCCGGCCGGTCGCCGAGAGCCGCACGTCGGAACCCAAGGGCTGACGTCCGGTCCGATGGTCCCGGGTGCCCCCGGGGCCATCGGACCGGACGCCGGCCGGCGGCGGCCGTGACCTCCTCCCGGCCCCGGGCGGCGGCCACCGCTGGAGCGGCTACCGGTAGCAGTACGAGTCCGACGAGGCGTCGCCGCCCGCGAGGTGCGTCTGGTGCACCCGCAGCCCGCGGAACTCCGCGCCGTGCGGGAAGAACCGCTCGTCCACGGTGAGCCCGCCCGCCTCGGTGTCCGCGTCCAGCTTGACGATCCACGGCTCGATGCCGTCCGGGTAGAACTGGTCGTCCCACGCGCCGTACAGCGAGTTCGTGAGGTAGAGCCGCCGCCCGTCCCGGCTGATCTCGACCATCTGCGGCGCCCCGCTCAGCGGCCGCAGCGGCTCGGCCGGGTGCGGCGTGCGGGCGGTGACCCCGCCTAGGCGCACCGAGGCGGTCCTCCGGGGGTGGAACGGGTCCGACACGTCGAACTGGAAGATCTCGCCGGTGCCCCACGCCGACACGTACAGCCAGCGGTCGTCCACCGACAGGTTGATGTCGGTGACCAGCGGCGGCACCGCGCCGAACGGCTGGAGCGCGGGCGGCAGGTCCTCGGTCTTGGCCGGCTCGGCCGGGATGTCGATCACCTTGCGCGCGGTGAACGCCGGCCCGTCCCGGTACCAGAGCCAGACGGAGGACGAGAGGTCCTCGACGTTCGCCACGACGCCCGCGAAGCCCCACTCCGCCTGCGGGTCGTGGGCCGGGCGCAGCTCCAGGACCATCTGGTACTGGTCGCCGAGGTCGACGCGCTGGAGGTGGCGGCCCGAGTCCAGCTCCCAGAAGTGCAGGGCGTGCCCGTACTTGCGCCCGCGCAGCAGCTCGGGCACCACCCCGTCCTCGACCATCCGCGGCGTGCCCCACTCGCTGGTGATGCCGACGTTCGTCCCGAGGTGCCACCACACGTCGTACGCGAGGTGCTGCGGCCCGCGCTCGGTCTCCCACGGGCGCAGCACGTCGAAGGTGGTGTGGTCGAGCAGCGCCACCCCGCCCGGTCCGTCCGTCCCGTCCCCGGCGCCGAGGCAGGACAGGAACACCCCGCCCGGCCCGCAGTGCAGCGTGTGCGGCCGCGAGTACCCGGCTCTGGCCGCCAGCTCCTGCGCCTCCACCGTCTTTACCAGCCGCGGCCGCACCGGATCGGGCCGGGTGTCCATCACGTGCACCCGCGACGACCGCAGCCCGGGCAGCAGCAGGTAGCGCCGCTCCGGGTTCTCGTGGCAGGCGTGCGCGAGCGCGCTGGAGCAGGCGTTCCACCCGAAGTGGTGCAACTCATCGCCGAGGGTCGGCAGTTCGGCGAAGTTCAGCACCCGCCCGTAGCTCGCCGACGCCGGGTCGACGTCCACCGTCAGCAGCGCGTCCGGCCGCCGCCCCGCCCGGTCGAACCCGGCGACGTACGCCAGCGTCTCGGCCGGCGCGGCCATCGCCTCCGCGGCCGACCGGTACAACGACGGATCGGTGTGCCCGGCCGTCGAACCCTCGTCCTGCTGCACCATCTACGGACCCCCTCAACTCGCCTGCCGGTCACGGGAAGTGACGCGCGTCCGGGTAGCGTTCCACACCCCCACCGGCGCACCACAGGCGCACGGGGAGCGGTCCGGTGGTGCGCCGCCCGCCCACCCGCGGCCAGTACGCTGGGGAAGGCCCGCCGCGAGGGGCAAGGCCCGTGCAGGGCACCGGGCCTGTATCCGAGTGGGTGGGGTGGCGTGGGGTCGAGCCGCAAGTCGGACAAGAGGCGGTCGAAGAGTGCGAAGGTATCGAACGCGGTCATCGGCGGGACGTTCCACGGGCATACGATCCAGGCGGGGACCGCCCATGTGACCGTCCACGACCACAGAGCCGGAAGCGTCCTCCGCACTTCCGCATCGCCGCTGCCGCCGCTCCCGCCACTGCCCGTTGCGTTCACCGGCCGCGACCGGGACGTCGACGACATCCTCGCTTCGCTGGCCCCCGACGGGGTCTCGGGCGGCGATTTCGCCGGGCTGATGCTCACGGGGCTGGGCGGGATCGGCAAGACGACCGCCGCCATCGCGGCCGGCCGTGCGGCCATGGACCGGGGCTGGTTCCGCGGAGTGCTCTTCGTGGACATGCGCGGCTACGACGACACCCGGATGGAGGCCGGACAGGCACTGGACACTCTGCTGCGGACGCTCGGCGTCCCCGCGGAGAACATCCCGCCCGACACCGAAGCGCGTGCCGCGTTCTTGCGGGCGGAACTCGACCGGAGCGAGTCGGGTGTTCTCGTCATCGCCGACAACGTGTCCAGCGCCCGGCAGGTCATCCCTCTTCGGCCTGCTTCGGCTCGCCATCGTCTGCTGGTGACCTCTCGGGAGATCCTCCCGGGGCTGGGCGCTCGTGTGCTTCGACTCGGCCTGCTGGATCCCGAAGCGGCCCGGGATCTCATGGCGTCGGAGGTGAGAGCGGCCTGGCCGCATGACGACCGGGTGGCTGCGGATCCCGATGGTGCCCTGCTCGTCGCGGAGTTGTGTGGGTACCTGCCTTTGGCGCTGCGACTTGCGGCCGCGCAGCTCATCGTCGATCAGCACCTGCAACTCGGCCAACTGGCGGATGACTTGATGGACTCGGCCGGCCGGCTGGACCTGTTGCAGGACGGGGAAACCGGGATCCGGCTGACTCTGGACAGTTCCCATCGGCGCCTCTCCGTTTCGCAGGCCGAGCTGTTCCGCCTGCTCGCGCTCAATCCCGGCCCCGAGATCTCCACCGTGGCGGCCGCGGTCCTGGCGGGCCGGACGCTTCGTGAGACCAGGACCATGCTCGCCCAACTCGCCCGTACCGCCCTCGTCTCACAGACCCCCGAGGGGGGCAGGTGGTACCTGCACGACCTCGTTCGCGTGTTCGCCGCCGAACGGGCCCGGATGCATCCGGAGCCGAGTCGGCAAGCCCGGCGACGCCTGTTGGAGTTCTACGTCGCCGCTGCGGGTGCGGCCAACGACTCCGTGACGGCACTGCCCGACAGTCCTCCTGAACTCGGCGTGTTCCACGACCGTTCGCATGCGCTCACGTGGATGGATCGTGAACGTCCCAACCTCGTCGGGACGGTGCAGGCAGCGGTGGCGACGAATCATCCTGAGCTCGTCACGGAGCTGGCCCCGGCGCTGGGCTCCTACCTGATCAGGAGGTTCCGGACGGACGACGGTCTGACGGTCACCCGTGCGGCCCTGGATGCGGCTCGTGCCCTCGACAGCACGTCGGACGAGGCTGCCGCCTGGAACAACTTCGGTCTGGCGCTGCACGAGGCCCGTCGCTTCGACGAAGCCGCAGAGGCCTTCGGACGGTCCGGCGAGCTCTTCCGTCAGTGCGGCAACCGCAGGGGCGAGTCCAGCGCGCAGGGCAACCTCGCCAACTCGCTGCGCAAAGTCCGGCGCTTCGACGAGGCGCTCGCGGCCCACCAGCACGCCCTCGCCATCGATCGGGAGCTGGGCCACCGCCGTCGTGAGGGCGGGACCCTGAACAACATCGCGGCCACCCTGCAGGACATGCGGCGGTTCGACGAGGCCATCGAGATCCTCGAGTGCGCCCGCGACATCCATCGCGAACTGGGTGACGTGGACGGGGAAGCGACGGTGTGGTCGAACCTCGCCATGGCCATGGGGGAAACTCGTCGCTTCGACGAGGCCGTCGAGGCCGGTCGGCATTCCGCCCGACTCGCCAGAGATCTCGGGGACCCCCACCTCGAGGCGACGGCGTTGGAGGAGATCGGGGCGGTCTTCCAGATGACCGGCCGATTCGAGGAGGCGATCGCAATCCACCAGAAGACGTGCATCGGGTTCCGCGAACTCGGAGACCGTCATGGTGAAGCCCTGTCGTGGGGGAACCTCGGGCTCGCCCTGGGGGCCGTCCGGAGGTTCGAAGAGGCGGTGGATGCGCACGAGAAGGCCCTGGCCATACATCTGGAACTAGGAGACCGCCACGATTGGGCCCGTACCTGCGGCAATCTCGGCGCGGCCCTGAACGGACTGGGCCGGTTCGAGGAGGCCGAGGACGTACTCCGGCCGGCACTGGCCGTGTTCCAGGAGCGCGGTGACCGGCACGGTGAGAGTGCGGTGTGGAACAACCTCGGTGCCGTGCTGGAGGAAGCAGGCCGTCGGGGCGAGGCGATCCAGGCCCACCAGGAGGCACTGCGTGCTGTGCAGGAGGTGGGTGACCGACCGGCGGAGAGCCGGTCCTTGACCAACCTCGGCGACGTGCTCCGGGAAGCGGGCCACGTCGGCGCGGCGATTGCCGCTCACGAACAGGCCCTCGAAATCCATCGGGCTCTGGGCGATCGCCACGGTGAGGCGAAGCTGCAGGACAAACTCGGCCTGGACTTCGGTGAGGGAGGTGATCATCAGGCCGCAGCCGACGCCTTCCAGCGGGCCCGGCGGCTGTACCTGGACCTCGGTGACGAGGACGGTGAGGCCGTGGCACTGCTCGGTCAGGCAGATGCCCTCTGTTCTCGGAGTGGCTTTCAGGAAGCAGCGGACGCGGCCCGCGAGGCTCTCGTGTTGTTCCGGCGGCTCGGCTCGGCCGACGGCGAGGCGGCGGCCTGGTACTGCCTCGGCGATGCCTTGCACGGGGTGGGCGAGACGGCTGAGGCCGAGACGGCGCTCCGGCGGGCCGAGACCTGTGGCCAGGTGCTCGATGCCGACGGTGACGACGGGTCCGGCCCGGACGCGGTCGCCGATTGATTCCCGCCGGGTGGGCACCGCCGCGCGGGGCGGGGCTACCGGCCGGTATCGTCGGGGCTCGGGAACGGTGGAGACCTGCTGCGGCGGGCCCGAGTGCGGATAGGTGCGGCGAGACGCGATGGAGTTTCGGGAAGACATCCTGGGTGCCCCTTACGAGGCGGTCGAGCTGCCGCTGCGGCGCGACTACGAGGGCGAGGTCTGCGCGACGCTCGTGCGCCGGCTCGTGCCGGGGTCCGAGAAGGCCGTGCTGTACGTCCACGGGTACAACGACTACTTCTTCCAGACCAACCTCGCCGACCACTTCGTCGCGCTCGGGTTCTCCTTCTACGCGCTCGACCTGCGCAAGTACGGGCGCTCGCTGCGCCCGCACCAGTCGCCGAACTTCGTGCGCGACCTCGTCGAGTACGACGAGGAGATCGACGAGGCGGTGCGGATCGTCCGCGAGGCGGACGGGCACCGGCAGGTGCTGCTGAACGGGCACTCCACCGGCGGCCTGATCGGGGCGCTGTGGGCCGGACGGCGCTCCGGGCGGGGCCTGATCGACGGGCTGTTCCTGAACAGCCCCTTCCTGTCCATGCCGGCCTCGGCCGCCGCCGTGACCTTCGGCGGCCCGGCCGTCTCGGCCATCGCCCGGGTCGCGCCGACGCGGGTGCTGCCCTCCGGGCTGAACCCGCACTACACGCACAGCCTCCACAAGGACCACCGCGGCGAGTGGGACTTCGACCTCCGGCTCAAGCGGCCCGAGGGCTTCCCGCTGTTCGCCGGCTGGCTCGCGGCCATCCACCAGGGGCACCGGCGGGTGCGGCGCGGGCTCGGCATCGACGTGCCGGTGCTGCTCATGGCCTCCACGGCGTCGATCTCCACCACCAAGTGGCACAACGCCCTGCACCACGCCGACGGCGTCCTGCGCGCCGACGACATCGCCGCCCAGGGCCCGCACCTCGGCCGGCACGTCACCATCGTCCGGATCGAGGGCGGCATGCACGACCTCGTCCTGTCCGGCGAGAGCGCTCGCACGCAGGTCTTCGCCGAGCTCGACCGCTGGCTCGACGCCTACCTGCCGGCCGTGCCGGTCGGGGAGCCCGCGTGACCGACGAGCCGGTGCCGGTCGGGCGGCCCACCGACCTCGGGTTCGCCAAGCTCATGCCGGACATCGACCGCGACGGCGGCTGGCTGCTCACCCTCGACGGCACGCCGCAGTCGTACGTCGACCTCGCCGACCCCACGCACCTGGAGTTCGAGTACACCCGCCGCCTCGGCCACCTCGCCGACGCGCTCGCCCCCGCCGGGCGTCCCCTCGACGTGCTCCACCTCGGCGGCGGGGCGCTCACCGTGCCCCGGTACGTCGCCGCGACCCGGCCCGGGTCGCGGCAGCACGTCGTCGAGGTGGACGGCCCCCTGCTCGCCCTGGTCGAGGAGCACCTGCCGTGGCAGGGGCCCGGCGTCGACATCACGGCGACGGTCGGCGACGCCCGCACCGCCCTGGCCGCCGTACCCGCCGGATCGCTGGACCTCGTCGTCGCCGACGTCTTCCACGGTTCCCGCACGCCCGCGCACCTGACGTCGGTGGAGTTCCTGCGCCTGGCAGCCGCCGCGCTGCGCCCCGGCGGCTGCTACGCCGCGAACCTCGCCGACGGCCCGCCGCTGGCCTTCGCCCGCGCCCAGGCCGCGACCGTGCGAGCGGTGTTCCCCGAGGTCTGCCTGATCGCCGAGGCCCCGGTGCTGCGCGGCCGCCGCTACGGCAACATCCTGCTGGCCGGCTCGACCGCCCCGCTCCCGGTCGCGGACCTCTCCCGCGCCCTGGCCGCCGACATCTTCCCGGCCCGCCTGACGGACGGCACCGACCTCGCCACCCTGGTCGGCCGCACGCCCCCGGTGACGGACGCCGACGCCACCGACTCCCCGCCACCCCCGGACGGCGCCTTCAGCGTCGGCTGAGGCGGCTGGCCCCTTCCGGTGGGCCCGGCCGCGCGTCGGCTCGCGCGGCCGTCGTCCCGGGGTGTGAGAATCGGCGGGTTCGAGCGGGTGCTCGGGTGGACGGCGGAGGGAGAGGGCGATGGGCGGCGTGGAGCGGCCGGACTTGGGGGAGGTGCCGGAGACGGCGCTGTGGACGCTGTGGCACCGGGCGGTGGAGGCCCGGCGGCCGGACGCGGTCCTGCACGACCCGAAGGCGGTCGAGCTCGTCGGGCGGATCGACTTCCCGTTCGAGGAGCGGTTCGGGCGCCGGGCGGCGGTCGCGCAGCTCCAGGCGCTGCGGGCGGCGTGCTTCGACCGCGAGGTGGCGGACTTCCTCGCCCGCAACCCGCGCGGCACCGTCGTCTGCCTGGGCGAGGGCCTGGAGACGCAGGCCTGGCGGGTCGACAACGGGCGCGCCCGCTGGATCTCCGTCGACCTGCCGGAGACGGCCGCGCTGCGCGAGCGCCTGCTCCCGCCGGACGCGCGCCACCGCATCGTCGTGTGCTCCGCCACGGACCCGCGCTGGATGGACGAGGTGGACCCGGCGCAGGGGGTGCTCATCAGCACCCAGGGCCTGCTGATGTACCTGCGCCCGCCCGAGGTCCGCGGGCTGATCGCGGCCTGCGCCGAGCGCTTCCCCGGCGCGACCTTCGTCCTCGACGCGGTGCCGCGCTGGTTCAGCGCGCGGGCCGTCCGGGGGAAGCTGCGGGACAAGTACTACAAGGCGCCGGCCATGCCGTTCGGCATGGACGCGGGCGAGCGCGGGAAGCTCGCCACCGCCCACCCGGCGGTGACGGACGTCCGCGAGGTGTACCCGGAGGGCGGGCGCGGGATCGTCCGGGCGCTGCTGCCCCTCGCGGCCCGTGTGAACGGCAGGCCGTCCGTGGTCGCACTGCGCTTTGCCAAAAAGAGGGAATCGGCCGAAGGTAGCGGAACCTCCGCCGCGGCCCGTACGTCGTAAGACCAGGTAAGACCAGGCGATCGGCGGGGAGAACACGGCCGGCCGGCACGTTAGGCTGCCTGGTCAGAGGGGGAGCGGCCCGCGTGCCGCCATCGGAAGACCGCCGGGACGGGCGCACCGCACAGGGGCGCGCCCGCACCGACCTGCCACGGAGGTACTGGCCTTGCACATCGACGCCTGGATCGAGAGCGTCCCCCCGGGGGCCGTGTACGGCCTCGTGGGCTTGATCATCGGTCTGGAGTCGCTGGGCATCCCGCTGCCCGGCGAGATCGCGCTGGTCACGGCGACGCTGATGGCCGTCAAGGGCGTCGTGAGCCCGTGGGGCATCGCCGGCGTGGCGATCGCGGGCGCGATCATCGGCGACTCGATCGGCTACTCGATCGGGCGCAAGGGCGGCAAGCCGCTCTTCGAGAAGCTCGGCCGCAGGTTCCCCAAGCACTTCGGGCCCTCCCACCTGGCCACCGCCGAGCGGTCGTTCCAGCGCTGGGGCATGTGGGCGGTCTTCTTCGGCCGCTTCATCGCGCTGCTGCGCATCTTCGCGGGGCCGCTGGCGGGCGCGCTGAAGATGCCGTACTGGAAGTTCCTGATCGCGAACGTGCTCGGTGGCGTGGTCTGGGCCGGCGGTACGACGCTGCTGGTCTACAAGGTCGGCAAGAGCATCGAGCCGTGGCTGTCGCGCTTCTCGTGGGCCGGGCTGGCGGCGGCCGTCGTCGTGGGCGCCGGCTCGGCGTGGTTCATGAAGCGGCGCGCCGCGAAGGCGCACGCCGCGCACGAGGCGGCGGAGGCGGCGGCGTCGGAGAGCGTCAAGGAGCCGGTGGCGGACTGACGTTCGGGCCGCGGGGTCACCTGCGTCGGCGGTGGTGCGGAGTAGCGTGTGATCACGCACAGCCCGCACCGCCCGCACCGCACCGAGCACTGGAGGCCCCGATGACGCAGCCGACCTGGGACGCCGTGGACGCGTACTTCTCGGACACGCTGGTCGGCCACGACCCCGTCCTGGAGGCCGCGTCCGCCGCCGCCGACGCGGCGGGCCTGCCGCACATCGCCGTCGCCCCCAATCAGGGCAAGCTGCTGCACCTGCTGGCGCTGACGGTCGGGGCCCGGCGGATCCTGGAGGTCGGCACGCTCGGCGGCTACAGCGCGATCTGGCTGGCGCGCGCCCTGCCGGCCGACGGCACGCTGATCACCCTGGAGATCGACCCGAAGCACGCCGAGGTCGCCCGCGGGAACCTCGCCCGCGCCGGGCTGGACAAGGTGGCCGAGGTGCGGCTCGGCAGCGCCCTCGACTCGCTGGCCGTGATCGGCGCGGAGGGCGGCGAGCCCTTCGACCTCGTCTTCATCGACGCCGACAAGGTCAACAACCCCGCGTACTTCGCGTGGGCGCTCAAGCTGACCAGGCCGGGCTCGCTGATCGTGGTCGACAACGTGGTCCGCGGCGGCGCCGTCGCGGACGCGGCCGGCACCGACCCCGCCGTCGTCGCCACGCGTAGGCTGCACGACGTGATCGCGGCCGAGCCGCGCGTCACCGCGACGTCCGTGCAGACCGTCGGCAGCAAGGGCTACGACGGCTTCACGCTGGCGCGCGTGCAGAACTGAACCACCGCAACACCTTGGAGGACCCTGTGCGGATCGGACTGCTGGGCACCGGCCCCTGGGCGGAGCGCGTGCACGCGCCCGTCCTCGCCGACCACCCCGGACTGGAGTTCGCGGGCGTGTGGGGCCGCCGTCCCGAGGCCGCCACGGCGCTCGGCGCGGCGCACGGCGTGCCCGGGTACGCGGACCTCGACAAGCTGCTCGCCGAGGTGGACGCGGTCTCGATCGCGCTGCCGCCGACCGTCCAGGCCGACCTCGCGGTGCGCGCCGCCGAGGCCGGCTGCCACTTGCTGCTCGACAAGCCGGTCGCGCTGACCGTCCCGGACGCGCGGCGCGTCGCCGGGGCCGTCGAGCGGCACCGCGTCGCGTCCGTCGTGTTCTTCACCGTCCGCTTCGGCGGCGACCAGATCCCGTGGATCGAGCAACAGGCCGCGCTGGGCGGCTGGTTCACCGGCCGCTCGGACTGGCTCGGTTCGGTGTTCGCCCCCGGCAGCGGCAGCCCGTACGCGGCGTCGCCGTGGCGGCAGGAGAAGGGCGCGCTGTGGGACGTCGGCCCGCACGCGCTGTCCGTGCTGCTGCCGGTGCTCGGCGACGCGACGCGGGTGACGGCCGTGGCCGGCCCGCTCGACACGATCCACCTGGTGCTGCGCCACGCGGGCGGCGCGTCCAGCACGCTGGCGCTCAGCCTGACGGCGCCGGTCGCGGCCGGCGGCACGGGCATGGAGATCCGCGGGGAGCACGGCGTGGCCCACCTGCCGGAGCGCGGCGAGGGCCCGATCGCGGCCCTGCACCGCGCCCTGGACGCCCTCCGGGACTCCGCGCGCACGGGCGAACCGCACGCGTGCGGCGCGGAGTTCGGGCTGCGCGTGGTGGAGATCCTCGCGGCCGCCGAGCGCTCGCTGGAGTCGTCGGCGCCCGTCGAGGTCTGACGGGGCCACCTACCGTCCCTTGGCCTCGAAGCGGACGAAGTCCCGCCCGGCGGGCCCGGCTTGGAGGCCGAGGGACTGGCCGATCACCACGGTCGGCGCGCCGACGAGCTCGCACAGGCGGCGCATCAGCTCCTCCCCGGAGGTCCGACTGCCGTCCGGCGCCGGGTCGTTGCGCAGTGCGGCGAGCGCGGCCGGGTCGGCGAGGCCGGCCTTGTGCGCGATCTTCCCGCAGTAGGAGTCCCAGTCGGCCCGGTGGGCGGCGTACTCGGCCGGGTCGGCCGGCGGGGTCCAGTCGCGGGCCCAGCCCATGTTCTCGTACCCGCCGCCGGGGAAGCAGACGGTGACGCACAGGCCCCACTCGGCGTCCTCCAGCAGCCACACCGTCGTCTTGGAGTCGACGGCGAGCATCCAGGCCGGGTCCATGATGCGGCTGCGGCTGATCCGGCCGAAGCGCGGCTTCGGCGGGTCGAACAGCAGGCCGGTGCCCTGCGGTCCCCGGTAGAGGTAGCCGCCGCGCTTGCCTCGTGCGAGGGCGGTGAGCACCTGTTCGGAGGGGGCGGAGGTGATGGCGGCGTACGTGGGCACGGTGGATCCTCGGAAGTGATGGTCGGGTCGGTGCCGGTCAGTCGGTGCCGGTCGGTCGGCGCTGGTCGGTCGGCGCCGTCAGTCGGCGCTGCGCAGCGCGGAGGCGTGGTAGACGAGGTGTGCCGGGACGGCGGCGTCGACGGCCCGCGCGGCCGCGCCGATGTCGCCGATCAGGTCGGGGACGACGGGCACGAAGCAGGTGCTGTGCCCGTACACGATCCGGGCCGGACCGCGCACCTCGACGGCCGCGATGTCGTCGAACGGCACGTGGTGGATCTCGCCGTCGGGTTCGCGCGCCCACACCCCGGCGTGGTTGACGACGAACCGGGTCTTGCGGGCTGCCGAGTAGCGCAGCCGGTCGGCCAGCGGAGGCTTGAACACCTCGCCGTCGGCGGGCAGTTCGGTGTGGTGGGTGCAGCGGTGGCGGGGCACCGGGGTGCCGTCGGGCAGGACGGGGGAGACCTCGACGCCGCAGGGCACGACGAGCAGGGCGGTGCGCAGCGCGTCCGCGAACGCGCGCCGGGCCCGGTCGGGGGTGACGGCGGCGAGGGCGTCGAGGCGCGCGGGCGCGTCGCGGTAGGTCTCGCCGAACAGCGACCGGGCGGCGGCGTGGCCGAGTTCGGCGATCGTGTTGCGCGGGTCGGTCCAGACCTCGCGCATGCCCTCGCGCTCCTCGGCGAGTTCGGCCTCGGTGACGCCGTCGCGGGCGAGCCGCAGCGCCTCGTGCCAGAGCAGCTCGCTGACGGTCTGCTCCTGGCCCTCGCGGGCGTCGAGGTACACGGTGTGCTCGCCGGTGGCCGCGCCGGCGTTGTCGAGGCTGCCGCCGACGTCGTAGGTGAGGCCCAAGGCGTGCCGGGCGCTGTCCCGCAGGCGCTGCGCGAACACGGCGACGGCCGCCATGAGGGCGGCGTCCGCCAGTGCGCCGTGCAGCGCGATGCCGGGCCCGGGGACGTCCTCCTGGCGCCAGGACCGGCCGCTGAGCAGCGCGGGCCGGGCTCCGGCGCGGTCGGGCCGCGCGCCGGCGGGCAGCGGCAGGCGCAGCCCGGCGGGCGGCGGGCCGGTGAGGACGAGGACGGCGTTGCCGGCGTGGAAGTACCGGAACAGCGTGTCCTGGACGGCCTCGACGGTGATCCGGTCGGCGCCCGGCCCGCGGTAGGCGGCGAGCCCGAGGCCCTGGACGCCGTACCGGTGCGAGAGCAGCTCGGAGGTCTGGGGGACGGCGACCCGGCCGTCCTCCGCCTCCAGGACCCCGGCCTCCCGGTCGATGCGGTCCAGCGGCAGCTCGCTCAGCGCGGCGCACACCCGGCCCAGGTAGTCCACGACCTGCTCGGGCTGCCCGGAACACGTGAACCGGGTGAGTTCGAGGTCGACGGACGCGTTGTGGTCGTGGTGGAGCCGCGGCAGCGTGCTCATCGCCAGGTGCTCCACGAGGTGGACCACCCCGAGCGTGCGCAGCGTCTCGTCCCGCGCCCCGCACCCGAAGATGAGCTCGGCCTCCAGCGGGCCGGGCGCGGGGGCCCACAGGACTGGTATTCCGTCGATGACCTCGTGATTCACGCGGCGATCATAAGGGGTGAAGTTCTTTACCCAGTAATGACCCCCATTTTGCCTGCTCACGAGATGCGGCCCACGGCGGACCGTGGGACTCCTCGCGAAGGACGTCGATCCGCTGCCGGACCTCGTCCGGCCGGTGCCCGGCGGGGCTTGCGGGGACGAGGACGGCCCCGGTCGCCGATACGAGAATGAAACGTCGTCACAGGAAACTGATGTGACCGATGAAGGGATGAAACGCGGTCCAGACGAGAACCTGATGTCCCGTCCCTACAGTGCCGCACATGTCACATACCGATTGCCGGAATCGCCTTCGCCGCAGCCGGACCCCCGGCCGAGCGTGCACCCAAGCCGCCCTGACCGCAGTCGTGTTGGCCGCCGGCCTCGCGCTGGCCCCGTCCGCAGGGGCGGTGCCGGAGGACGGGGCCGCCACGAGCCGGGTGGCCGTCCATCCGGAGGCGGTCACGGCCGCGCAGCAGCAAGCCGTCCTGGACTACTGGACCCCGGCGCGGATCGCCGCCCTGACCCAGCCGTCGTCCGGCAACCCGCCCAGGAGCGGCCCCGACGGAGCCCCGTGGACCGGTGCCGCCACCCTGAGCGGGACGGTGGGCAGGCTCTTCTTCACCAACCACGGCGAGGACGAGAGCTGCACCGCGACCGTCGTGAACAGCGCCAACCGCAGCACCGTCGTCACGGCGGCGCACTGCGTCAACAGCACCGACCTCCTCGGTGAGAACGACGAGTGGCTGTCGAACGAGATGTCGTCCCGGGCTACCACGACGGCCTCGCGCCGTACGGCAGGTTCGTCGCGCGCGCCGGGGTCGCCGATGCCACCTGGCTCCTCAACGACCAGCAGAACGGCCTGAAGTTCGACGCGTACGACCAGGCGTTCCTGGTCCTGAACGGCAACGCCGCGGGCCAGCGCGTGCAGGACGCCGTCGGTGCCGCACAGCGCATCGGCTTCGACCGGCCGGGCAACGCGTCGGTCCACCAGTTCGGCTACCCGCGCGAGGCCTCGGGCGACCCCTCGCGCGCGGGTCTGCCCGAGTTCACCGGGGCCAGGCTCGCCCACTGCGCGGGTCGGACCCGTGAGTACCCCGGTACCAAGGAGCACCCGGAGCCCCGGGGCGAGTGGGGCGCCCCTTGCGTGATGGGCGGCGGCTCCAGCGGCGGTCCCCGCGTCGCCGACTTCGACCCGTCCTCGGGGATCGGCACCGTCGTGGGCGACAACACCCAGGGCGCCTTCTTCGACTCCTCGGGCCGGGTGTGCGAGCGCGGCACCGCCTCCTGCACCCGGCACCTCGTCGGTCCGCAGTTCACCTCCGCGATCACGGAGCCGCTGTACCGGGCCGCCGAAGCCGCACCCGTCGCCTGATCGCGACCGTCCCCCGAAACGAACCGGACCCTACCGAGAATGGCAACGATGTCAGCCGAACACCGAGCATTCCCCCGCAACCTCGCCGCCGCGGGAGCCCTCCTGCTGAGCGCGGCCACGGCGGCGGCCGTCCTGCTGCCGGCCGCCGCCCACGCCGCGGAACCGGAGCCCATCGCGACGCACGCCGGAGCCACGACCGACCAGGAGCGGAGCCGGATCGACGCCTACTGGACCCCGGCCCGGATGAAGCTGGCGGGCGCGGTGGTCCCCGAGATCACCCCCGTGCCCGAGGACGACAACACGCCCGACGATCCGCTGCCGCTTCCCCCGAACACGCCGGACCCCGGGGCGACCTGGACGCACGGCGGGGCGGTGAACGAGAGCGTCGGGCGGCTCTTCTTCACTTTCTCCGACGGCTACGACGGCAGCTGCACGGCGACGGTCGTCGAGAGCGCCAACCGCAGCACCGTCGTCACGGCGGCGCACTGCCTGCGGGGCGTCGGCCCCTCCGCCGCCGACGGCACCTGGCGGCACAACGTCTACTTCGTGCCCGGCTACCGCAACGGCACGAAGCCGCTCGGCGGCTTCAGCATCAGGAGCATGGCCACCTCCGCCCGCTGGGACGCCGACCCGGCCACGACACGGGAGTCCTGGTAGCGAACCCCTCGGCCGAGGGGCGGCGCATCGCGGACGTCACGGGAGCCCAGCGGATCGCGTTCACCAGGCCCGCCGAGGGGGAGTTCATCCACACCTTCGGGTACCCGAAGGACCGGCTCAACAACCCCGCCGCCAAGTACGCCGGATCCCGGATGATCCACTGCGCCGGACCGGCCCGCCCCGGCCCCAAGGCCCCCCTCCTGTGGGGCGAGTCCTGCGACATGTCCCACGGAGCGAGCGGCGGCCCGCACCTGGCCCGCTTCGACACGCGCACCGGCGTCGGCACCGTCGTCGGCGTCACCACCACCAGCGAGGACCTCGCGGGTGGGCAGACCAACACGCTCTACGCCACGCGCTTCGGTGACAGTGCCCGCCACCTCTACACCTGGGCCCAGACCCGCCAGGCCTGACCTCCCACCCCGCCCCTGCCCGGCCGGCGTCGCCGCCCGGCCGGGCAGGGCACCTTCTCGACGCAGCCGGCGGGCCGCCGTCAGGCCGGGGGCAGGCCGGGCCCGGCCTGGTCGGGGCGGCGGTCGGCGGGGCGGGTCGGGGGGATGACGGGGGCGCGGAAGTCGCGGGGGCCGGACCACAGGGCGGGGACGGCGTCGCTGCGCCGGGCGAGTTCGTAGGCGAGGGCCTCGTAGTTGACGCGCCAGCCGTTGAAGTGGCGCCAGGCGTCCTCGACCGGCCGCTCGCGGGTGAACCCGGCGGCGGTGATCATCGCGACGGCGCCGATGTACTCGGCGTAGGTGAGGCGGATCGGGGTGGCCGGGTCCGGGTCGGCGTCGAAGTCGACGCGCAGGGCGCGCGCGATGTCGCGCATCGCGGTGAAGCCGGCGCGGATCACCAGGCGGGCCTCGGGCGGGGCGGAGCGCGGGCACAGGGCGAGGTGGAGGGCGGCGGCGTCCATGACGGCGATCAGGCCGACGACCCAGCTGCGGTTGGGCTGCGGGGAGCGGAAGGAGAGCAGCACGGGGTAGTTGGAGTGGCTCTCGCCGATGTCGGCGGCCAGCCGCTCCCAGTCCCGGTAGAGCTGCGGCAGGGCCGTCTCGGTGTCGACGAGGGACTGCCGGGCCAGCAGCTCCGGGCCCCACGCGGGCTCGCCGGCCCGGGACTGGAGCAGCGTCACCTCGGTCTCGCGCCGCTGGTAGGCGGCGTAGAGGGTGGGCAGGTAGGCGATCTGCAGCGCGATGACGAGCGGGCCGCTGGAGGCGGCCATGAAGTCGATCACGGACAGGTGCAGGCGGTCGCCGCTGGCGAAGCCGAGTGTGAAGAGGCTGGATCCGGCCTCGCGGAACGAGACCGACCAGTCGAGCTCCGACGTGCCGTGCAGCAGCAGCGTGTACGCGAGCAGCATCCCGCTGAGCCACACCCCGAGCATGCCCAGCAGCACGAGCGGCGCGAGCCAGGTCAGTGCCCGGTCCTGCGCCCGGTAGGTGCCGAAGGGCGCGGCCCAGACGCGCAGCAGCAGCCGGAGTGCGGCCCAGAGCCGGAAGACGAGCGCCGAGTACAGGCCGCGGGGTACGACGAGCGTGCGCAGGATGCTGCCGATGACGAGCAGGAGCACGAGCACGCCGGCCACGGTGTGGATCAACCTCATGGGGTCATTCTGGCGGTCGTCCAGGTCAGGCGCGGCGCGGGGCGCCGACGGTGGCGGTTCGGCGCCGGGTACGGCGGTGGCTCGGCGGTGGTTCAACGCGAGCGGTCGTGTGCGGTATGAACATGATCACACCGATTTGGTGGCGTCCTGGCGCGGTCCCGCAGGCGTCTACCCCTTTGACGGGGACTGCATCCACCGACAGATCGGAGACCGGGCTGTGCGTTTACACAGGGTCGGGGGCAAGGGCGGGGGCAACGGCGGGGGCGACGAGGACCAGACGGGGCGCCGACGACGGCACCCGCTACGGCGGCTCGACTACCCGCGCCGGGGCCGGCGCGGGATCCGCCGCTGGCTGCCGTCCTGGCGGCAGCTGCTCCTGCTCACCGGTGCCGGAGCGGTGACGGTCACGGCGCTGGCGGCCTGGCTCTACGCGACCACCGAGGTGCCCGAGGACCTCAACGCCTTCGCCACCCAGCAGAACAACGTCTACTACTGGGCGGACGGCACCGAGATGGCCAGGATCGGCGAGACCAACCGCCAGGAGGTGCCGCTCGACCGGGTGCCGGAGCCGGTGCAGTGGGCCGTGCTGTCCGCGGAGAACGAGACCTTCTACTCGGATCCGGGGATCTCGCTCTCGGGCATCGGCCGGGCGGTCGTCTCGATGGCCACCGGCGGCGACACCCAGGGCGGCTCGACCATCACCCAGCAGTACGTCAAGAACAGCTACCTGAACCAGCGCCAGGCCATGTCCCGCAAGCTCCGCGAGGCCGTCATCGCGATCAAGCTCGACCAGCGGATGAGCAAGCGGGACATCCTGGCCGGCTACCTGAACACCAGCTGGTTCGGGCGCGGCAGCTACGGCATCGAACGGGCCGCCGCCGCGTACTACGGCAAGGACGTCTCGCAGCTGAACCCGAGCGAAGGGGCCTTCCTGGCGGCCTTGTTGAAGGGGGCCGGGCAGTTCGATCCGGCGCTCGGCGAGGAGAACCGCGAGCGCGCCGAGGACCGGTGGTCCTGGATCCTGGACCGGATGGTGAAGGCCGGAAAGCTGTCCGTCGCCGAGCGCGCCGGCTACACGGAGTTCCCCGAACCGAGGCCCCAGCCGAAGGCGGCGGGGCTGAGCGGCCAGGTCGGCTACCTGGTGGACATGGCCAGGGCCTACGTCGAGGGCCACAGCGACATCACCCCGGCGCAGTTCGACCTCGGCGGCCACCAGATCTTCACCACCTTCGAGAAGCCGCGGGTCACCGCGCTGGCGGCGGCCGTGCAGGAGGCCACGAAGGGCATCGACCCGAACGCCCGCGAGGCCGACAAGCTGCTGAAGGTCGGCGCCGCGTCGGTGGCCCCGGACGGGCGGATGGTCGCGCTGTACGGCGGCCCGGACTACCTGAAGCAGGGGTACGACAACGCCAACGCCTCGTCGGTGCCCATGGGTTCGGCCTTCACCCCGCTGGTGTACGCGGCGGGGCTCGGCCAGGGCGTGCAGCGCCAGCGCGGCGGCAGCCGCTCGCCGGTGACGCCGGCCACCCTCTACAACGGCGACCACGGGGTGAACGTCATGACCCCGGAGGGGCCGTACTGGGGGCGCGACGGGAAGACCGCCAAGACCGCCAACGACGGCGGACGCAGCTGGGGCCCGGTGAGCCTGCGGAGCGCGATCGAGCAGTCCGTCAACGGGCCGATGGCGCAGCTCGCCATGGACGTCGGCCTGGACCGGGTGCAGCAGACCGCCACGGACCTGGGCCTCCTCCCGGGCAGCATGGGCGAGCTCGTGCCGGCCTTCGGTGTCGGCAACTCCACGCCGAGCGCGATCAGGGCCGCCGACGCGTACGCCGCCTTCGGGGCGAAAGGCAGCCGCACCGACCCCTACTCGGTGCTGCGGATCACCCGCAACGGGGAGGTGCTCGCGCTGCGGCTGCCGACGGCCGTCCAGGCGCTGAGCGCGGCTGCGGCGGGGGAGGTCGACGCGGCCTTGAAGGGCGCGGTTCGTGGCGGCAGCGCGCAGGCGGCCGCGGAAGCCGGACCGGACGTGGCGGCGAAGCCCGGTACCACCGTGGACCGTACGGCGGGGTGGTTCGTCGGCTACAACGGGCGGGTCGCGACGGCCGTGACGGTGTTCCGGGCGGACCTGAAGGACATGAAGCTGCTCTCTCTGGAGGGCCTCGGCGGGGCTGCCCCGGACACCCTGGACTCCGAGCTGCCGGCGCGGATCTGGACGTCGTTCATGAAGGCGGCCGGGTAGGGCCTACAGACCCCAGGGCCCGAGCTTCTCCGGGTTGCGGACCGCCCAGATCCGGGTGACCCGGCCGTCGGCGACGTCGAACGACGCCACCGTCATGACGACGCCGTCGCGCCGGGCCACCAGGCCGGCCGCGCCGTTGACCGACCGCTCCAGGAGCTCCATGCCCGGCGCCTTGTCGGCGATGGCGAGCATGTACTGGGCGATCAGCGCGCCGCCCTCGACCGGGCGCAGGACGGTGCCGACCAGCCCGCCGCCGTCGGCGGTCATCACGGCGGCGGGGTCGAGCACGGCGACGAGGGCCGCGACGTCCTTGTTCTCCCAGGCCTTCTTGAGGCGCCGTACGGTGTCGGCCTGCCCGGTGGCCGTTGCGGGGGCGGGAGTGGTGCCCACCCGCCGTCGGGCGGAGGCCGCCAGTTGCTTGCAGGCCGCGGGGGTGCGGCCGAGGACGGCGGCGATCTCGGCGAAGGGGTAGCGGAAGACGTCGTGCAGGACGAACGCCACCCGCTCGGCGGGCGTCATCGACTCCAGGACGACGAGGAAGGCCATGGCCACCGACTCGTCGAGGACGATCTGGTCGGCGAGGCTCTCCTGGCCGTTTTCGCGCTGGGGACGGTCGGGCAGCGGCTCCGGCAGCCAGGCGCCGACGTACCGCTCACGACGGGCCCGCGCCGAGCCGAGCACGTCCAGGCAGATGCGGCCGGTCACGGTCGTCAGCCACGCGCCGGGGGACACGATCTCGTCGCGCCGGCCGCCCGGCAGCGCGTACCAGCGGGCGTACGCCTCCTGGACGGCGTCCTCGGACTCGGCGAGGGAGCCGAGCAAGCGGTAGGCGATGTTGAGCAGTTGGCGCCGCTCGCCGGCTATGCCGTCCTGTGCCGATCCCATGGTCTTCGGCCTTACCTTTCCCGGGCCTGTGTCGTCGTGTTCGTGAGACCTTACTGAAGAGAGGACCGAGACATGGCGACGACTCAGGCGACGCAGGCGACTCCCGTGCCGCGCGCATTCCCGTTCGTGCGGATCGCGATCGCGCTCCAGACCCTGACGATCTTCCTGCAGGCCGCCTCCGCCGGGCTGCTGCTGACCGCGTCCTACGGGGAGACGCTGCACAGTGTCGGCGCCCGCGTGATGTACGGGGCGTCGATGCTGTACGTGCTGGCGGCGGTGCTGGCGTGGAAGCCGGGCGGTGGCCCGGTGCGGCCGGTCTGGGAGGCGTCGGGCTTCCTGGTCCTCGCGTCCGTCCAGGTCGTGCTCGGCGTCGCGCACGTGCCGTCGGTCCACTTGCCGTTGGGCGTGGCGATGTTCGGGCTCAGCGTGCTGGCGCTGGCGCGGCGGTGAGCGAATGCCTGGGCACGCGAGAAGTCGATGAGTCCGACTTCTCGCGCAGCGCGCCCGTGGGGGTGGTCACTTCACGAAGCGGGACCAGTCGGCCGGTTGTCCGGGGTCGAGCTGGCGGAGCCTGTCCAGGACCTTCGGGTCCTGGGCGTCGAGCCAGTCGGCGACCTGGCGGAAGGAGACGCAGCGGACGCCGTCGCGTTTGCACACGCTCTTGATCACGTCCTCGACGGCCTGCATGTAGATGCCGCCGTTCCAGGTCTCGAAGTGGTTCCCGATGAAGAGCGGGGCCCGGCTCCCGTTGTAGACGCGCTCGAACCCGGCGAGGTAGCTGTCCCGGGCCTCCTTCTCCCAGGCCGGGTACTTGGCCGGGTCGCCCTTGGTGCTGTCCCCGGACTGGCCGGCGAGGAAGTTGTAGTCCATGGAGAGGCCCTGCGAGGACCTCGCAGGGAACGGCAGCAACTGAAGTGGGAAGTTCCAGATGCCCTCCTTCTTGATCGGCCAGACCTGGAACTCGCCCTTGGAGCTGGCGTCGTAGCGGAACCCGCTGGCCTTCTCGGCCACGAGGAGGTTCCGCTGGCCCTCCAGGCAGGGGGCGCGACCGCCGACCAACTCCTTGGTGTAGTCGAAGGGGAGGGGCGGGAGGTCTTTGTAGCCGGTGTTGGTCTTCCAGTTGGCGACGAAGGAGACGGCCTGGTCGAGCTCGCTCTTCCACTCGTCGGAGGTCCAGTCGCCGCCGCCGTTCGGGCCGCAGAAGTGCCCGTTGAAGTGGGTGCCGATCTCGTTCCCGTCCAGCCAGGCGAGGCGTAGCTGTTCGAGGGTGTCCTTGACGTGGGCGTCGGTGGCGAAGTCGATGGAGGCGGAGCCGGGGTCGTGCTGGGGCGGCTGATAGAGGGTGCGTTTGGATTTGGGGAGGGTGTAGATGCCGGTGAGGAAGTAGGTCATCTGGGCGTTGTTGGCGGCGCCGAGCTCGCGGAAGCGGGAGAAGAGGTGCTCGTCGCCTTCGAGGGCGCCGTCCCAGGAGAAGACGACGAACTGCGGGGGCTTCTCGCCGGGTTTGAGCTTCTCGGGGGTGGGCTGCTTGGGCTGGGGACCGGTGTAGGAGGTCGAGCCGTCGCCGAGCACCTTGACCTGCCCGTCCCAGGTCGGAGTTGGGGAGGGAGATGGGGACGGGCTCTCGGCGGCCGGGATCGGGGCGGGGGTCTCGGCGGGGGTCGTGCCGGCGGCGGTGGGTCTGCTCTGGGAGTCGGGCCCTCCCGCAGCCAGGGCGAGAGCCGCTAGGACCCCCACCGCCAGCAGACCGGCCGTGCCGCGAGAGACCCGCACCGTACCTCCGAGAATAGATCGACAGTTCGATCATCAGAACACTTCGATCGGTGCCTGTCGAGGCTGGAGTGGTGTGGGTGAAGGAGTTGAACTGGCAGGCAGCTGTCGGACGTTGAACTATGACCGACGGTTGCCCAGGTCGACCGCTGTGACTGCCGAGGGGCCGGGGGGAGGTTCGTAACGGAGGTGTCGCTAGCGTTGTGACCGTGATGGTCGACCGGGGTGCGGCTCACGATGCCACGCTCCGTGCCGGTTGGATGTGAGGACACATCCGATCCGGTGCTCAGACGTGTGCCATCCACCCTATGGCGGAGAGTAGATGAAGCTGCAGGTCGTGATCCACCGGGCGCGGTTGGGGCGTGATGAGTTCAGGGTCATCCGCCCAGCCCAGCCACTGCTGCGCGCGGTACTCGTCGATCGTGACCGGTGCTGGGACGCCTACGTGGATCAGGATGCCGCGCGGAGGATCGCCGCGCTGTGGATGCTCGCAGCCCGCTCGCCGCGCTCCTTGATCCACGTGCCGATGCGTACCAACCGCCCACCGGCACGTGAGGTGCCGGACCAGGCCGGGTTCCAGGTCGATCTCGTGTTGCTGCACCATTCACTCCAGTTCGCCCCCTCCCGCTGGAAGCAGGTGCGCGGCCGGCTCGGCTCCGGCCGTCCACAGACCGTGGACCTGCCCTGGGCCGGACTTCCGGACGATGCGGCGATCGACTACGAGGCACGCCACCACCGGGAGAACCGGGACCTCTTCCACCAGCACCTCCACGCCGAGACGCTGTTCATGACCGGCAGTGCGAAGGTGTTCAGGGAGACCGCCGGTCACTTCCTCGAAGTTGCCGGCGAGGGACCCGGTTACATCCGGGCTCACCCGAGCGACCGTCACTTCTGTACCGAACTCCACAGTCTCGACGGGGTGCTGGGAAACGCACGCGAGCTGCACATCGAGTACTGCGATCAATGGGACTCGTGATCTTGAAGCTGCCGGGCGCGGGCGCTGTGCGTCATTGCTCGTGGCGACTGTCTCTACCTTGAGCAGCCCGCGGGCCGGTCGACTGCGTCTGGCAGTCACTCGGCTGTGCGTGCCGGCGGAAGGCCTCGGCGGAGGCGCGGGTGTAGAAGCGCCGGATCCGTTCGGAGGAGCCGGGGACGCGGAGGTAGTCGCGGCGGGTGTGGTCCCAGATGCCCCAGCACTCGAGGAGGAGGAAGTGGGGGCTGCGGGAGTCGATGAGGCGGATCTCGTAGGTGTCGCTCACGGGGTTTCGTTTCTGTGCACCCAGGTCAGGGCCCGGTCGTAGGAGTAGAAGCGGAGCGGCTCGGGCCGGGGCGGGAGGGCGCGGACGAGGCGGCGGGTGCGGTGGCTGTAGATGACCCAGGTCGGGTAGGCGGAGTTGGCGGCGCGGATGATCGTGAAGCGGCGGGCGGTCACCGGCGGGAGACCTGGACGAAGCCGCCGGCCTTCTCCACCTGCCGGGAGAACTCGTGGAACTCGCCGTCGATCGGAGAGATCGTGGCCCTGCTGGGGACGAGCAGCGCGCCGGATCGGGCGGAGCGGATGCGCTGGAGGGCGATCTGGAGCTGCGGCCGGGAGTCCGGGGGCGCGTTGAGGTTGTCGTCGATGACGGTGAGGCAGACGCCCCAGTTGAAGGCGAGGGCGTACTCCTCGCAGCTGCGCATTTCGAGCTCGGGGAAGGCGGGGCCGATCTTGGCCAGGTAGATCACCGCCTGGAGGCGCTCGGGGGCCTCAACTCGGGGGGTGTGAAGGGTGTGTGGGGGCGTGCGGCCGTTCAAGGTCCGCTCCTCTCCGTAGTGGAACGACTACCGGCAGCGCCCACTGTCGTCTAAGCTCGGGAACCGTTCAACTTGTCTGCGTATCAAGTGGAATTGAGCGTGACCCGTGAACCGCAAGGATCTTGACCCGACGTCATCCCCTCGCGAAGCCTTCGGTGCGCTACTTCGCAGCTCACGCGAGGCGATCGGCTGGACCCAGGAAGACCTGGCGGAAGCCATGGGGTACTCGGACAGCTACATCTCGGCCGTGGAAACGGGCCGCAAATCCACCAGCCGCGACTTCGTCAGGGCGGCCGACCAGGCGCTCGGGACCGGCCAGACACTGGAGTTGATGTGGGTCGGGATGAGGAGGAAGGGCTTCCTGGAAGGTTTCCCGGAGCATGCTGCGCAGGAGGCACGTGCGTCGGAGATCAGGATCTTCGAACCGAACCTCATTCCTGGGCTCTTCCAGACCAAGGCCTACGCTTCGGCGAGGGAATCGGCTTCGGTGCAACGAGGAAGCAGCACGCAGGACCAGGCTGAGGAGCGAATGAGGTTCCTCGTCGCACGGCAGCGGCTTCTCAAGCGTCCAGAGTCGCCGATCGTCCACGCAGTGATAGACGAGAGTGGCCTTCGTCGCCCAGTGGGAGGCGTTGCGACCATGCGCGCCCAGCTCGATCACCTGGCTGAGATCGCGTCCAAGCCTTACGTGATCTTCCAGGTGGCCCCGTTCAGCCTGGCTGAGCACGCCCCGTTCCGTGCGTTCGTCACGTTGTTGACCTTCGCCGACCGTTCTGTGGTCGGCTATACGGAATCTGCGGATCAGGGGTACGTCGTCCGGGAAGACGGGACTGTCAGAACCTGGGAAAGGGCCTACGATCGGTTGCAGGTAGAGGCGTTGACCAGAACCGCGACCCTCGATCTGATCCACAAGGCCCGAAAGGAACTTTGACCCATGACTCGCCCAGACCTGTCCCGCGCTACCTGGTTCAAGTCGTCGCACTCGGATAACGGCGGCTCCTGCGTCGAGGTCTCGCCCGACTTCCCCAACGTCGTTCCTGTTCGCGACTCGAAGGACCCGAACGGGCCCGCTCTCGTCTTCCCTGCTGATGCATGGCAGTCCTTCGTCGCCGCGACGGCTGGCGGAGAGTTCGGCGATATCTGACGCGCACTCTGGAAGGAGCTTCGATGACGGCCTTCGGCCTCACCGGTACCCAGTGGGTGAAGAGCCGCTACAGCGGCAACGGTGGCAGCTGTGTTGAGGTGGCTCCCGGATCGCCCGGTGTCATGCCGGTCCGCGACTCGAAGGACCCTGACGGGCCTGTCCTCGTCTTCCTCGCCGAAGCGTGGCGCTCGTTCGTGGCCGCGACCGTCACTGGTGAGTTCGGTGGCATGGATGCGTGACATGGAAGGGGCTTCGACGGCGACCTTTGGCCTGGCTGGGGCTCGGTGGGTGAAGAGTAGCTACAGCAGCAACGGCGGGAACTGCATCGAGGTCTCGCCCGACCTCCCTGATGTTGTTCCCGTCCGCGATTCGAAGGACCTGGAAGGGCCCGTGCTCGTCTTCCCTACCGAAGTGTGGCGCTCGTTCGTCGCTGCGACCGTCACTGGCGAATTCAGTGAGATCTGATGTGAGATCTGGAAGGAGCTTCGATGGTGATCCCTGACTTGGCCGGGGCGTGGTGGGTGAAGAGCCCATACAGCCAGAACGGTGGCAACTGTGTCGAGGTGGCTCCCGGCTTCCCGGGCGTGATGCCGGTGCGCGACTCGAAGGATTCCGAAGGTCCTGTCCTCGTCTTCCCCTCCGACGCCTGGCGATCCTTCGTCGCCGCGACTGCCGCCGGCGAGTTTGGCGAGATCTGATGCGAGTCCTGAAGGGAGCTTCGACGGCGACCTTTGACCTGGCCGGTGCTCGGTGGGTGAAGAGCCGCTACAGCGGCAACGGCGGGAACTGTGTGGAGGTGGCCCCCGAGTTCCCTGGCCTCGTGCCTGTTCGCGACTCGAAGGACCCGAACGGGCCTGCCCTTGTCTTCCCCGCCGACGCCTGGCGATCCTTCGTCGCCGCGACTGCCGCCGGTGAGTTCGGCTCCATCTGACGCTTGTCCGGGGGTGGGGGGGGCGGGGGGGGCGGGCCCCCCCCCCCCCCCCCCCCCCAACACACCCCCCCCCCCCCCCCCCGGGGTGCACCCACAAGCGCGATAAAAAAACACCAACCCCCCCAGAAAACA
>NZ_JBHWGD010000019.1:0-48316 GCF_042733235.1 Kitasatospora sp. NPDC059722 | reverse complement strand
CGGGGGCGGGCGTGCCCCCCCCCCCGCGCGCCCCGCCCGGGGGGGGCGCCGCGGCGGGGGGGGGGTCGGCGCCTCCGGGGGGGGGGGGGGGGGGGGGGGGGGGGGGGGGGGCGCCCCCCCCCCCCCCCCCCGCAGCCCGCTCAATCCATCGGCCAGGAGTCCGCCGGGGTGTCCAGCCATGCCTGGTGGCCCTCGGGCGTGACGGTGAGTCCGAACCGTTCCGGCCCGGGCCGGCCGTTGGCGATCCACCACCGGTGAGCCGCCTCGATCTCGTCCCACAGGCGGCGCGGCCCGCGCTGGTGGACGGTGAAGACGTCCTCGTCGCTGCCATCGTGGTCAACGGCCGCCCAGGACGACCGGTCAGTGGAGGCGATCCACAACCGGTCCGCTACCCCCTCGGCCGGGGCGTCCTGCCAGGCGTGCCAGATGTCGCCGATCCGGTGGCCGATCGCGAACGCCGCGTCCCCGTGGACGACCGAGCGGCGGGGCAGCGCGGTCTCGGACACCTCGGCCTCGTGGTCGTCGCTGACGACGTCCCGGAGCAGGTCCACGTCGTCGCGTTGCGTCCGCATGAGCATGAACGAGCTGTCCGCGCTGAACCGGCCGACCGCCGTTCCGTCCTCCCCGACGGTGAGCCGCAGCAGGCCCCAGCAGATCCACGGGTTGTCCCACGGGGTGAGGACCATCCCGCCCTGCCTCGTCTGCACGATCCACGGCAATGGAATCCGCCGCACCGAACACGTGGACACGATCCGGTCGTACGGCGCGCGGATGCCCCAGCCGAGAGCGCCGTCCCCGCACACCACCTCCGGGGCGAAGCCGGCGGTGCGGAGAGCAGCCCGGGCGCGCTCGGCAAGCCCGCGATCGACCTCGATCGTGGTCACGTTGGCGTCCCCGAGATGGTGGGACAGCATGGCGCTCGTCCAGCCGGTGCCGGTCCCGATCTCCAGCACGCGCATGCCCGGCTGGAGATCGAGGGCTTCGAGCATCCGGAAGACGACCGAAGGGGCCGAGGATGAACTGGACGGCCACGCATCGGCGGGGTCTTCGGGTTCGGCTCCGTCGTTGACCTGCGTCACCACCGGTTCGTCGGCGTACGCGGCAGTGAGCCACGCGCCGAGGTCGTCCTGGCGATCCAGAGTGCGGTAGGCGCCGTCCTGGTCGATCCAGATGCGGTCGGGGAGGAAGGAATGGCGCGTGGCCGCTGTGGCAGCCTTGATCCACTCGGGGGCCACGGCGTGACCGTGACTATCGCTGACGCTCTGGAGCAGGCCACGCACGGCGGCCTGCTCCACGCCGTGCTGGTGGTTCGTCATCAGCGGTGCTTACCGCCCTTGTCGGGGCCCTGGCCGTCGGGGCTGGGCTTCGGGCCGATGACGGGGCCGCCGGGCTTGGCGTGGTCGCCGCCCTTGCCGTCGTTCGGCCCGCCCTTGTTCTCGTCTCCCATGTCGTCTCCTACTGCCTCGCGGTCGTGGTCCGGGGGATGGGGCCGGGGTTCGGCGGCCCCGGGGCGGGCGGCTTCTCGGGGGTGGTCAACGCAGCGCTCCTCCCATGCCGGGCTCGTCCCTTCGGGACGGCATCGACAACGTTAGGGAGTAATCACGCGGTCACCCAAAGGAGTTGCAGCGAGTTGCACATCAATCACGCGAGGGCGTTCATGGCCTTCGTGATGAGCGCGCGGGCAGCCTTGCCGTACACGGCATCCGACGACAGATCCCGATAGCGATTGGCGTACATCGCGACCTCGGAAGGCTGGGTGATGGTCAGATAGCCGGACACAAGCTCGACGTTGGCCTGGGCGTTGTCGAAGATCCAGAATCCTTCCACCTGCATCGACGTACGAGCCGTGTTGAAAGGGATGATGCCAAGGCTCGTGTTCGCCCGGGACGCGATGTCGATGAGGTGCCCGAGCTGTCCGGCTGCCACCTCCAGGCCGCCGATTCCGGACAGGAGCACGGCCTCTTCGATGAGGAAGGCGAACGTCCGGTGCGAGTCGTGGATGATGCGTTGACGGTTCATGCGGACCTGGACGGCCGCCTCGACGTCGTCCACCTGGACGCGCCGCTTCTGTGTGGCCCGGAGGATCGCGGTTGTGTAGTCCCTTGTCTGGAGCAATCCGGGGACGATGCCGGGGGAGTAGGCGCGGAATCGCTCTATGCGCTCGAATAGTGGCAGCACGGCCTCTTGGGCGCGCTTCAGACCGCTGCGCTCCATCCGCCTCCACTCGACGAACATGCCCTCCACGGACCTGAGGCTCGCCACCAGGTCTTCGGCCTGCTCGCCGGCGTCGCACGCGCGGCACCAGTCCCGGATGTCCTGCTCCGACGGTGCCGTGATGGCGTTCTCGATCCGGGACACCTTCGACTTGTGCCAGCCGCAGCGGAGTGCGAGAACAGGCCCGGTGAGCTCGGCCAGCCGGCGGAGCTCGCGCAGCCGGTCGGCCAGGAGCTTCCGGGCCTGCTGGACGCTCGACGAGCGAGATGTGCGCATGACGTTCGACTACTCGGGCTCGTACTCCTGGTGTGGGGTCGCGATGTCCCAGAGCGAGTCGAATGCCGAGTCGAAGAACGCGACCAAGTCCGGCTCGGCGGCCGGTTCGACAATCTCACGCCGCACGATCTCGCCGTCTCCGCTGAAGTGGTTGACGACGGCCCGCTCACCGTCGAACAGCCAGAAGTCGTTGGCAGGGACAGGCAGTGCGCGGATTGCGGACCGTCGGAGCCAGCGGACCTCTTCTCCGGCGGCCAGGTTCAGGAAGGTGACGTGGTGTTCGTACTTGATGTAGTCCGTGACGGGTTCCGAGACGATCCGGAGGCGTCTGACGACCACCCCGCGGGCAAAGGCATCCTGCACCGCGTCGCCCCATCCCCAGAACCACTCGGGCCGCTCCTCGGGCTGGTAGCGGTGACCCTTCTGCCACCTGGCGAACTCGGGATCACTCGCGCCGTAGGCGTCGCGCATCTCAAGGTGGACGGCTGTCCTGGCGGCCTTGGCCAGCCCGTCACGGGTGGGCGTCGTCACGTCACTCCTTCGCATTCGCGCCGAGGGCCAGGATGTACTTGATCATGACCTCGGGGAGCCTGATCACGGTCTCGTGCTCGGGGACCCTGGTCGAGTGGCCGGGGATGGACCCGACCTCTTCGCAACGCCTCAGATCCTCTTCGCTGGCCTTGTAGGACTGGATGATCAGGTCCCCGTTCTCGGGGTCCCGCCAGATCGTCGGTGAGTCGTCGGTCGGGGTGTTGGGGATGATTCCGAGGAACTGTAGGGGCTGCACGATGCTCCCGGTGGACTCGGTTCCGCGTAGTCGCATGTCAGTGACCCCTCATCCTGGCGCGTGCGCGGACGGCATGTCCGGGCTTCGGCCAATCCGACTACTGCCTTGCGCGCTCGCGCCCCGGGATGCCGCTGACAGGGGAGTGCCGCGACGACGGCTGAGCCCTTGTCGAGCTCGACGGGACATGGCGCGTCATCAGGAATGTGCTGGTCGTCGGCTGGAGCGTTGCGCCGATCCGCTCATGGGCTTCCGGTCTTCCGCATGCCTCCGGTCGCCCGCGATTTGGCCGGGTTGTTCACCCAGTGCTCCGGAGCCGGCTCAGACCTCGAAGTCGTCGTGGGGAACGGCCCGTTCCCAGACGGCCTCGAAGGCCTTCATGCACAGCTCCACCGTGACCGGTTCCTCCGTCATGATGTTCCGGGGATCGGCCCACTCTCCATCGCCCGTGAACAAGTTGAACCGCACGATCCGGCTGTCGAACAGCCAGAAGTCGACTCCCGGCAGGGCGATGTCGAACGCCCGACTCCGGGGAAGCCAGCGGATCTGCTCACCGGCGGCGATGTTGGTGAACGTGTGGGAGTGCTCGTAGCGGATGTACTCGCTGACGGGCTCCGACACGATCCGGGCGCGCCGGATGGTCACGCCGCGCGCAACGGTTTCGACGACGAAGTCGTGGAACGGGTGCCACCACTCGGCCCGGTTCGCCAGGGAGTACCGGTGCCCGGCCTTCCAGGCGGCGAACTGGTCGGCTTCGTCGGCGACGCTGTACTGATCACGCATCTCCAGATGGACGGCCGACTTCTTCGTCTCCCTGAGCAGAGTCCTGAAGTCCGGCACGTTCGATTGCATCGCAAGCCTTTCTGATGCAGGGGATCATGCGCCCGGGATTGCTGATCGCGGACTCGTGGGAACGTGCGCCGACCTTGTGACCTGTCGCCCACTCGGTCTCGCTGGCTTCCGCGAGCTCGGGCCTCATGAACTTTAGGGCCACGGCCGTCTCTCCTGCACGTGACTTGTGTCCATTTGCGCTGCGTGGCAGGCGTTCGATCTCGTGGCCGCTGATCTCGTATGGAGAGGTGACTTTGCCGCGAGTCGTGGATTCCGGCATCGATCCCAGGGTGGGCACGGAGCGTTACTGGACTGGTCGGCTGTGAGGTCAGGCTCGCCGGCTCCCGCGCGGCATTGACAGCAGGTAGCCCTCGGTTGAATGCTAAGCAAGCGCTTAGTCATCGATCTTCCCCACCCCCAGGAGCCGCCCGATGCCCGAGACGACCCCCGCCGATCCGCCCGGGCTGGATCTGGGCCTGCTCCGCGCCCACCTGGACCGTGAGCTGCCCGGCCTCGTCCAGGGCCCTCTCTCTGCCTCGCTCATCGAGGGCGGGCGCTCCAACCTCACCTACGTGCTCACCGACGGCCACTCTCAGTGGGTCCTCCGGCGGCCGCCGCTCGGGCACGTGCTCGCCACCGCTCACGACATGGGCCGCGAGTACCGCGTCATGACCGCCCTCCGCGACACCGACGTCCCCGTCCCGCGCACGCTCCACCACGACCCCACCCCGGACGTCCTCGGCGCGCCCTGGTACCTCATGGAGTTCGTCCCCGGCGTCGCTCACCGTGACCCCGCCCCCCTCGTCGCCCTCGGCGAGGACCGTGTCCGTGCCCTCGGCCGCCGCCTCATCTCGACCCTCGCCGCCTTGCACCGGATCGACCCGGCCGCCGTCGGGCTCGCCGACTTCGGGCACCCGGACGGCTACCTCGAACGCCAGCTGCGCCGCTGGTCGAAGCAGCTCGCTGCCTCCCGGAGTCGGGACCTCCCCGAGCTCGACAGGCTGCACGACCTCCTCTCCGCCCGCCGCCCGGAGTCGCCCGCCCCCGCGCTCGTCCACGGGGACTACCGGCTGGACAACGTCCTCGTCGATGACAACGACGCGATCGCCGCCGTCCTCGACTGGGAGATGTCCACCCTCGGCGACCCCCTCACCGACATCGGCCTCCTCGTGATGTACACCGAGGTCGCCGGCGTCGGCGGCGGCATCATCCCCGCCGCCATGACCGCCCCCGGCTTCCCGTCCAGCAAGGAAATGGTCGCCCACTACGCGGAATTGACGGGACGTCAGGCCGAAGACCTCGAATGGTACGTCGCCTTCGCCGCCTTCAAGCTCGCCGTCGTCGCCGAGGGCATCCACTACCGCTTCCGGCAGGGCGGCACCCTCGGCGCCGGCTTCGAGCGGGCCGGCGAGATGGCCCCGATCCTCGCCCGGTACGGCCTGACCACCCTGAAGGAAGCAGCCTGATGGACTTCGCCTACGACGCCCGCACGAACCAGCTCCGCGAGCAGCTGCTCGCCTTCATGGACGCGCACGTGTACCCCGCCGAGCCCGTCCTCGAAGAGCAGCTCGCCGACCCCGCCCGCCCCGCCTGGAGCGTCCCGCCGATCGTCGCGGACCTCCAGGCCGAGGCCCGCAAGCAGGGCCTGTGGAACCTCTTCCTGCCCGGCGACGAGGGCGCCGGCCTCACCAACCTCCAGTACGCCCCGCTCGCCGAAATCACCGGCCGCAGCCCCCAGTTGGCCCCGCCCGCGTTCAACTGCGCCGCCCCCGACACCGGCAACATGGAGCTCCTCGCCCAGTTCGGCAGCCCCGAGCAGCGCGAGCGCTGGCTGCGCCCCCTCCTCGACGGCGAGCTCCGCTCCGCCTTCGCGATGACCGAGCCCGAGGTCGCCTCCTCCGACGCCACCAACATCGCCACCCGCATCGAGCGCGACGGCGACGAGTACGTGGTCAACGGCCGCAAGTGGTACATCACCGGCGCGATGAACCCGCAGTGCCGGATCCTCATCGTGATGGGCAAGACGGACCCGGCCGCCGCCAAGCACCGCCAGCAGAGCATGATCCTCGTGCCGCGCGACACCCCCGGCGTCACCGTCAAGCGCGGCATGAAGGTGTTCGGCTACGACGACTCCGACCACGGCGGCCACGCCGAGGTGCTGTTCGAGGACGTCCGGGTCCCCGCCGCGAACCTGATCGGCGAGGAGGGCGCCGGCTTCGCCATCGCCCAGGCCCGCCTCGGGCCCGGCCGCATCCACCACTGCATGCGCGCCATCGGCATCGCCGAGCGCGCGCTGGAGCTCATGTGCCGCCGGTCCATCGGGCGCGAGGCCTTCGGCCGGCCGCTCGCCGACCAGGGCGTCGTGCAGGACTGGATCGCCGAATCCCGGGTCCGCATCGAGCAGTTGCGGCTGCTCGTGCTCAAGACCGCGTGGCTGATGGACACCGTCGGCAACCGCGGCGCGCACACCGAGATCCAGGCCATCAAGATCGCCACCCCGATCACCGTCGAGTGGATCCTCGACAAGGCCGTCCAGGCCCACGGCGCCGCCGGCGTCAGCCAGGACACCCCGCTCGCCCAGCTCTGGGCCGGCAACCGCACGCTGCGCCTGGCCGACGGGCCGGACGAGGTGCACAAGCGCTCGCTGGCGCGCCGGGAGCTGAAGAAGTACCTGTGACCGTATGGACGTCATACCGGGGTACTACGGGCCGACTTGGCACCCCGGTATGACGGCCCAGGCCCCTCCTCACCCGTACCGTCCCTCGTGTCGAGAGACGGATCCCGAACGAGGAGGAACGGCGATGAACAGGCGAGGACGGGCCGTGGCGGCCGTGCTGCTGGCGGCGACGGCGACACTGGGCGTGGTGGCCGCACCGGCCGCGCTGGCAGCCACCGGGCAGGGCACCGCGCAGCAGGCCAGGGCCTGGCTGCCGCAGCCCACCGGGCCGTACCCGGTCGGCACGACGTCCCTGCAGCTCACGGACGACCACCGGGACGACCCCTGGAAGCCCGGGCAGGCCCGCAAGCTGATGATCAGCTTCTGGTACCCGACCACCCGGCCCGCCACCGGCAACGACCGCGCGCCGTACATGCTCCCCGCCGCCGCCGACCACTTCGGCAGCGCCGGGAGCGTCGGCCAGAGCGACCTCGGCTTCGAGCCCGGCCGCACCGACTGGGCCGGCATCCGCACCCACGCCCGCGCCGACGCGCCCGCCCTCCCCGGCGGCAAGCGGCCCGTCGTGCTGTACTCGGCGGGCTTCGGCGACCCGCGCACGTGGGGCACCGGCCTGGTCGAGGACCTCGCCTCGCGCGGCTACGTCGTCGTCACCGTCGACCACACGTACGACGCCTCCGAGGTCGCCTTCCCCGACGGGGACCTCGCCACCTCCGTGTTCCCCGCGCTGATGGCCCAGCCCGGTCTCGACATGGAGGCCCTCCTGCGCAAGACGCTGCAGACCCGGGTCGACGACACCCGCTTCGTGCTGGACCAGCTGGCCGGGCTGCGCCACGACAAGCAGCTGCCGCCCGGCCTCGCCGCCTCCCTGGACCTCGACCGGATCGGCATGGTCGGCCACTCCGGGGGCGGCTCCGCGGCCCTCCAGACCATGCACGACGACCCGCGCCTCAAGGTCGGCGTCAACCTCGACGGCCAGCTGCACTTCCCCGGCCCGGACGGCACCGGCGTCCACCTGACCAGCGTCGCCGAGGACGGCCTGACCCGGCCCTTCCTGCTCATGGGCACCCAGAACCCCGACTCCGGCAGCTATCACAAGCAGCCCGGCTGGGACGCCCTGTGGCAGCACAGCACCGGCTGGCACGCCGACGTCACCCTCGCCGGCTCGCGCCACGGCTCCTACACCGACGCGCAGTCCCTGCTGCCCCAGCTCGCCCGCCAGGGCGCGATCAGCCAGGCGCAGCTGACCGAGGACGTCGGCGACGTCCGCCCGGACCGTGCGGTGCTCGCCACCCGCTCCTACGTCGCGTCGTTCTTCGACCGCTGGCTGCGCGGCCACGACGACCACCTCCTGGACGGCCCGTCGCCGCGCTTCCCCGAGATGGTCTACGAGCGGTAGTGCGCGGCCGGTGTCACGCGTGACGTGCGTGAGCGAGGTGCCCCCGGGAACCACTGGTTCCCGGGGGCACCTCGCCCACCGTCATACGCTGGGCGGGCATCGGGCGTTCTCACGATCGGATCGGCCTCATGGACATCGCCTTCACCGGCCACGTGATCGAATGGCGCGGGCCTTCCCCGTACTTCTTCGTCCCCGTGGCCGAGGAGCAGGCCGCCGACGTGCGCGAGGTCGCGGCGATGGCCACGTACGGCTGGGGAGTCGTCCCGGTCGAGGCCCGGATCGGCGGGAAGGCGTTCGCCACGTCGCTCTTCCCGAAGGACGGCGGCTACCTGCTGCCGATCAAGAACGCCGTGCGCAGGCTGCACGGCCTCTCGGTGGGGGACCGGGTGGCCGTGGAGATGACGGTGCTCCTCCAGCACCGGGCGCCGCTCGGAGGCCCGGCAGACTGAACCCCCGCCGGGCGAGGCCTCACGGCGGCGGCCGAGGAAGCGGGCGTCGAGCACGCCGTGAGCACGAGCCTGTCCGGCGACGGCGACCACCTGCCCTGCGCGGCTCGCGCACCGCCGGACGGAACGGCGGCTTCGCGAATCCGCGAGCTGGACGTCATCGCCCCGAACTAATCACCCAGCACCACCAGGCGCCCCACGCTCAGCCCGTCCGCCACCCGCTGGACGGCCTCCGCGGCCGAGGCTAGCGGGAGGCGGGCGCCGACCAGCGGGCGGACGACGCCCGTCTCGGACAGCTTGGTGAGCTCCTCGTGCGCGGCCTGGACGGTCTGCGGGGCGCGCGTGTTGTACAGGCCCCAGTGCAGGCCCAGGATCGCGTAGTTCTTCACCAGGGCGTGGTTGAGCGCGGGAGCCGGGATCTGCCCGGCGGCGAAGCCGACCACGACGATCCGGCCCTCGAAGGCGATGCACTTCGTCGAGCCGGTGAAGGCGTCGCCGCCGACCGGGTCGAAGACGACGTCGGCGCCGCGGCCTTCGGTCGCCTGCTTCACGACGGCGACGAAGTCCTCGGCCGTCCGGTTCACGACGACGTCGGCGCCGAGCGCGCGGGCCGCCTCCGCCTTGGCCGGGCCGCCGACCACGGCGATCACCCGGGCCCCGGCGGCGCGGCCGAGCTGGACCGCCGCGCTGCCGACCCCGCCCGCCGCCGCGTGCACCAGCAGCGTCTCGCCCGCGCGCAGCCGGGCCCGCCGGTGCAGGGCGAACCAGGCGGTCTGGTAGCCGATGTGCAGCGCGCTCGCCTCGGCGTCGTCCAGCGCCTCGGGGGCGGGGAACGCGGCGGCGGCGTCGAGCAGCGCGTACTCGGCGAACGCGCCGTGCGGCAGCACGGGGTTGCCGATCAGCCGCTCGCCGCGCCGGGCGCCGGCCACGACCTCGCCGCACAGCTCGACGCCGGGCGTGAACGGCAGCGGCGGGCGCACCTGGTACTGGCCGCGGACCATCAGCGCGTCCGGGAAGTTGACGGCCGCCGCGCGCACCCGGACGAGCAACTGCCCGGGACCGGCCACGGGTCGGGGCACGTCCTCGACCAGCTTCATCACGCCGAGCGGCTCGCCGAGCTCGCCCACCTGCCAGGCCCTCACAGCGCGCCGCCCTTCTCGAGTCCCTGCTGGAGCCGGTTCATCGAGCCGAGCCAGCGGTCCGGGTCGGTGGCGCGGGCGCGGTAGTACTCGGCGACCTCGGGGTGCGGGAGGATCAGGAAGCGGTCCTCGCGCAGGCCGGCGAGGGCCGCCTCGGCGACGTCCTCGGGGGCGATGGCGGTCGGCGCGAGCAGGGCCTCGCCGACGGCGCCCGTACCGGCGAGCATGTCGGTGCGCACGCCCTGCGGGCAGAGCGCGTGGACGTGGATGCCGCGGTGGCGGTAGGTCGCGGAGAGCCACTCGGCGAAGGCGAGCGCGCCGTGCTTGGTGACGGCGTACGGGGCCGAGCCGAGCATGCTGAGCAGCCCGGCGGCGGAGACGGTGGCGAGGAACCGGCCCCGGCCGCGCTCCAGCCAGCGGGGGAGCAGCAGGTCGGCGGCCCGGACGTGGGCGAGGACGTTGACCTCCCACGCGCCGGCCCAGGCCGCGGCGGGCGCGTCGGCGCCGCCGATCGGGGCGACGCCCGCGTTGGCGCACCAGACGTCGATCTCGCCGACGGCCTCGCGGGCCCGCCCGATCAGCTCGGCGAGCCCGTCGGCGGAGGCCGCGTCGCCGGGCAGGGCGGTGCCGCCGATCCGGGCGGCGACGGCGCCGGCGGCGTCCGCGTCCAGGTCGTTGACCACGACGTGCGCGCCGGCGGCGGCGAAGGCCGTCGCGAGCGCGGCGCCGATGCCGCGTCCGGCGCCGGTGACCACGACGCCCTGTCCGGTGAAGTCCTGTCCGTCGAAGCCCTGTCCGTCGAAGGCGCTCACATGCCACCGCCCAGCGTCACGCCGCCGTCCAGGACGACGGTCTGGCCGGTGATCCACCCGGCGTCGGGGGAGAGCAGGAAGGCGACGGCGCCGGCGATGTCCTCCGGCACGCCGAGGCGGCCCAGCGGGTACTTGGCGGCGACCTTCTCCTCGCGGCCCTCGTACAGCGCCTCGGCGAACTTCGTCTTGACGACGGCGGGGGCGACGGCGTTGACCCGGATCCCCTGCGGGCCGAGCGCGGCGCCGAGCTCCGCGGTGAGCCGGATCAGCGCGGCCTTGCTGACGCCGTACATGCCGATGCCGAGCGAGGCGCGGATGCCGGCGACGGAGGCGACGTTGACGATCGACCCGCCGTGCTCGCCCATCCACGCGGCGTGCACCCGGCGGGTCCAGGCGAGCGGGGCGAGCACGTTGACGGCGAGGATCTTGGCGGCGGCGTCCTCGTCGGTGGTCAGCACCGGCCCGTAGACCGGGTTGATCCCGGTGTTGTTGACGAGGTGGTCGAGCCGCCCGAAGGCCTCCAGGGTGCGGGCGACGGCCTCCTCCTGGTGGGCCGGGTCGTCGGACTTGCCGGCGACGGCGATCGCGTTCTCCGGGCCGCCCAGGTCGCGGACGGCCTCGGCGAGCGGCTCGGGGTTGCGGGCGGTCAGGCAGACCTTGGCCCCGCGGGCGACCAGCTCGCGCGCGATCCCGAGGCCGATGCCCCGGCTCGATCCGGTGACGACGGCCACCTTGCCCTTGAAGGAGTGCACCACGGAGGGTCCTGCCTTTCGCGCGGTTCGACGGGAGGAGCAACGGTGAGAGGAGCGCTGACTAAGCGCTTGCTCAGCATGGTGTCGGTGGGGGAGCCTGTCAACAGCCCACCCGGACCGTCCGGGGCCGGGGCGAACCGGGGACGTCCGGGGCGGCCGGCGCGAATGCGCGTACGAGTTCCCGGTGAGGATGATGCGAGGATGACGCCATGACCAGCACGCCCATCGCCGACCTCTGGCCCGCCCCGCCCGGCGGCACCGACTCCCGCCCCGAGGCGGCGTACCGGCTGCTCCAGGCCGCCGTCGAGTCCTTCGCCGAGCGCGGCTTCCACGCCACCACCACCCGCGACATCGCGACCGCCGCGGGGATGAGCCCGGCCGCGCTGTACATCCACTACCCGTCCAAGGCCGCGCTGCTCGCCGAGATCAGCCAGGCCGGGCACGCCGCGACGCTGGCGCTGGTCCGGCGGGCGGCGGCGGGCGAGGAGGAGCCGGCGCAGCGGATGCGGCGGCTGGTCGAGGAGTTCAGCGCCTGGCACGCGCGGGGCCGGATGGTCGGCCGGGTGGTCAACTACGAGCTGCACGCGCTGCCCGAGGACGCGTACGCGGTCGTCGCGGCGCTGCGGCTGGACATCGAGCGCGAGGTGAGCGCACTGATCGAGGAGGGCGTCGCGTCGGGCGCCTTCGCCGTCTCCGAGGTGCGCACGGCCGCCCGCGCGGTCACCTCGCTCGGCATCGACGTGTCCCGCTGGTACACCGACCGCAGCACCGAGACGCCGGAGGAACTCGGGCGCCGTTACGGCGAGTTGGTGCTGAGGATGCTCGGCGCGCAGGTCTGAGCGCCGAGCCCGCCGTTCCCGGCCTTGACCGGGCTCCCCGCGGCGAGCAGACTCGTATACGAAGTACGTGTGCCTCGTAGGTCTACAACGCAGGTGTACGCCGCAGGTGTACATCGCCGCCCGGAGCGCGCGGGCCCGACACCGCGCCGCCGCCCCGCCCGGCGAACTCCCAAGCGGTCGTGACACTCCGGAACCGAGCAAGAACGTCCAGCGAGAACCCCGCAAGATCCCCGAGCAGACCCCGCCCCGGGCCGTCCCGGCGCGGTCGTGCACCGCGCCATGAGCGGCCCGGGCGTTCCGGTCTGGAGAAGGGGAGGTGCAGTCATGCCCTTCCAGCCCTTCCAGTTCTTCGAGTCCTTCCAGTCCCGCGAACCAGCCCGTCACGAGAGCCGGGTCCGGCCCCGCTTCTGGCTGGAGACCGCCCTCGGCAGCCTCTCCGGGCTGCTGTTCCTGATCACCCTGGTGTGGCCGCAGTGGATCGAGACCCTGCTCGGCGTCGACCCGGACGCCGGCAGCGGAGCCGCCGAGTGGCTCGTCGTCGCGCTCGCCGCGGCCGTCACCGCCGCCTGCGCCCTCGGCGCGCGGACCGAGTGGCGCCGGACGCACCCGTCCGCCGCCCGCGCCGCGCACTGACCGCGCCATCCAAGGAGGATCGCCATGACCGATCCCACACCGGCCGCGGCCCCCGCGGTGCCGCCCGGCGAGATCACCGACCTCGTCCGGCGCACCCCGCTGAGCTTCGTCGGCACCGTGACCCGCACCGGCGGTACCCCGCTGTCGACCGTGGAGGCCGACGAGCACACCGCCGTCGTCCGGGTCGACCACGTCCTGCACGCGCCCGACGCGTTCCGGCGGCTCGCCGGCAGCCGGGTCACCGTGCAGCTGAAGGCCGATGCTCCCCGGCTGGAGGTCGGCGACTCGGCCGCGTTCTTCACCGAAGGCCTGCACTACGGCGCCGACCTCGCCGTCACCGAGGTCGGCCGCCTGCCCGCCCACGCCGTCCGCCCGCACATCGCCCTCGCGGCGACCAGCGCCGACGAACTGCCGTTCTCCGCCGTGCTGCGCGAGATCCACCGGCAGGACCTCGCCGTGCACGCCCGGGAGGCCGATGCCGTGCTGCTCGGCACGGTGACCGGGCTGGAGCGGCTGGACGGGGCAGGCCCCCGCTCCGAACACGACCCGCACTGGTGGCGGGCCGGCCTGGACGTCGAGCACGTGGAGCGGGGCACGGTCCCCGACCGCACCGTCCGGGTGCTGTACCCCAACAGCCGTGACCGCCACTGGAACCACGTTCCCAAGCCCGCGGCCGGCCAGAGCGGGCTGTGGCTCCTGCACGCGACCGAGGGCGACCAGCGGGAGCTGGCGCCGTACGCGCTGCGGGACGCCGACGACTACCAGCCGGCGCACCGGCTCGCCGCGCTGCGCGAAGGGATGTGAGCCGGCATGCCCACCTTCAAGGTCGTCGACCTGACCCCCAAGGCGTTGAGCGGCGAGTCCGAGCAGGACTCCGAGCCGTTCCTCGCGGTCAATCCGGAGAAGCCCACCGAGATGGTGGCGACCGCCTTCACCTCCGACCCGATGGGCGGCCGGTTCGCGCCGGTGTACGTGTCCACGGACGGCGGCAACACCTGGTCGCTGAACACGATCGTCCCGGGCGGGGGGCGGGGCTTCGGCACGGGCGACATCACCGTGGCGTTCGCGGACCGGGGCGGTGCCCTCTACGCGGGCATCCTGAACGGTGTGGCCGCCTTCCGGCAGAACAAGACCCTCCTGCAGATCCTGCGCGCGCCGTCCCTCACGTCGACCGCCCCGATGGAGGTCCTCGTCAGCCGGGACCAGGTGGACCAGCCGTGGACCATCGCCGACACCGTCGCGAGCGCCGGCGCAGACCACGACCGCGTCCTCGTCGGCAACAACAACTTCAACCACCCGTCCCCGACCTCCCAGACCGCCACCGTGGACGTCTCGGCCGACGCCCGGACGGCCCGCGCCCCGGCCGGCTTCGCGTCCACCGGCATCGAACGGCGCACCCCGGACGGTCAGGACGGCCCGCCGGTCAGGCTGGCCCTGCACCCCGACGGCACGGTCTACGCGGCGTTCGAGAGCTGGACGTCCACGACCGCCGTCCAGGCCGTCTCCGACGTCACCTTCGACGTCGTGGTGACCCGCGACGACAGCGCCGGCGCCGGGGCCAATCCGTTCCAGGACCTCAAGGACGCCACCGACAGCAGCCCGGGCCAGCGGGTGGCGACCGGCCGCTTCGTGGCCTTCAACTCGACCCTGGGGCAGGAACGCCTCGGCGGTGACCTGACCATCGCGGTCGACCCGAAGGACGCGGACAGCGTCTGGATCGCCTGGTGCGACCGGGTCGGCGGAGCGGGCGGCACCGACAACACCCTGCACGTCCGGCACTCGGCCGACCGTGGCCAGAGCTGGGCGCAGGCGCGCCAGGACATCACCGACGTCAAGAACCCGGCGCTGGCCGTCAACTCCGCCGGCCTGGTCGGCCTGGCCTACCAGAAGTTCGCCGACAACCAGTGGACGACGGTCCTGGAGACCACCGCGGACGGCTGGAAGAGCACGCCGGAGACCACTGTGCTCCACCAGGCCCCCGCCGACGTGCCCGTGGCCGTCGGCCTGCCGTACCTCGGCGACTACATCCGGCTGCTCACGGTCGGCGCCGACTTCTACGGCGTGTTCTCGGGCAACAACACCCCCGACAACGCCAACTTCCCGGTGGGCGTGACGTACCAGCGCAACGCGGACTTCACGACCCACCAACTGCTCGACGTCGACGGCACCTCCGGCGTGGCGGTGTCGATCGACCCGTTCTTCTTCCACCGGGCCGCCTGAGCAGACGAGTTGCAGACGCCTTGGAGCGCCCGCCCCCCCCCGGGGGGGGGGGGGCGGCGCTGTCGGGCACGATGGCTCAGGGGATTTCACTCAGGGGGTTTCACGCGGTGGCCAGGCAGAACGCCACGAGGCCCGCGTCCACGTCGAGGATGATCTTCTCCATGTCCGCCCACTTCGGGTGGAACTCCGTTCCCCACTCGACGGTGAACCCGAGCACCCTGCCCTTCTGCGGGTCGACGAAGTGCCGCGCGAACGCGTAGTCGTCGCTGGTCCCGCTGGTCGGGTACAGGTTGAACCCGGTCTTCGGCGTGTAGACGATCCCGCGGACGCTCGCGACGCCCTGGCAGAACCGCTCGGCGAGCAGCACCTCGTTGTCGACGTCGCCCTTGTCGATGTACTCGGCGTAGTCGAGGTCGTTCGCGACGCCCCGCCTGTGGTCGAACGTCGCGTTCTGGAAGTTCATCCGGGGGTTGTCGGACTGGTTGTCGTCGTCACCCCAGTTGTAGAGCATGTCCTCGGAGTAGCTGTGCACGTCGATCAGCCAGCCGGTGCGCGGGTACTGGTCGAGCAGCCAGCGGACGTTGCGGGTCTCGGGCTCGGAGAACGCGTGCGGGCCCGCGTAGACCATCGGATCGCACGGGTTGGTCGACATGTGGGTGACGTCGGCGGCCGGCGAGAAGGCGGTGGTGAAGTCGAAGAGGAAGTCGTAGTTGCGGTTGAGGTCGACGCCGGTGCAGCCGGGGGCCGGGTTCCCGCCGCCGTAGGCCGGGTTGCGGTTCTTGCGCCACATCGGCTGGACGGTCTGGCTGTAGAGCCGGCCGTCGGGGTTGACGAGCGGGAGGAGGACGAGGTCCAGGCGCTGGAGCAGCCCGGTCACCTGGGCGGCGCTGTACGTCGCGCCGCCGTAGCCGAGGCCGGTGCCGTTCTGGTGGGCCTCCAGCAGGTCGGCGGCGAGGTGCACGAGGATCTCGCAGCTGCCCCACTCGCGGGCGTGCACGCCGCCGAGCATGACGACGGCGTCCTTGGGGAAGGGCGCGGGGGCGCCGATCTTCAGCGCGTGGATCGTCCGGTTCTCGACGGAGGTCTCGGGCAGGTCGACGAGTTGGGCGAGGCCCGGGTACGCGGTGGCGAGGTTCTCCAGCGCGGACTCGACCTCGACGATGTTCAGGTACGGCATGACGCTCTCCTCCCTGGTCAGCCGGGGAGCTTGGCGGCCAGGCCGCGCGGCACGGCGCCTTCGGCGAACCGGTTGCCGGTGCCGACCTCGGCCTGGGCAGCCCGGCCCTTGGCGCTGGCGTTCGCGATCCGGACGACCGTGACGCCCTCGCGTTCGAGGGCGGGAATCAGTTCCTCCGGGACGTACGCGTCGATGCCGACGCTCCCGTCGGGGGCGATGCTCGGGCTGCCGCCCCTGTCGGGGCGGACCTCGCGCAGGAGCGCGCGCAGGGTGTCCGCGTCCCTGGCGGTGACGCGGACGCGGAGGATGTCGTCGGGGAATGGTTCGTTGGGAACGGCGGACATCATGGCGGCCTCTTTCGGGCGCGGGGGATATGTCCGACGTGTACCTCGTATCCTCAGGATGCGCCGCCGCCGTAGAACCCGTCAAGCGGGGACGGGGGCATCCGGTCGAGCAGGCTGTCCAGGCCGGCCAGCAGCTCCGCCTCGTCGTCGAAGTCCGCGAACCGGGGCACCAGCGCGCGCAGCCGGGGGTAGTCGGCGGCGGACAGCCGGTGCAGGCCCAGGCGCAGCGCCGGGTCCGGCTCGGCCTCGTTGTCGACGACCTGGCGCTTGTCGACGAGCATGCAGCCGAGGCTCCAGGCGACGAAGGCGCGGTAGACGGTGAGCGCGGTGGAGTCGTCGAAGCCGGCCCGCCCGAGGACGGCGAGGATGTGCTCGGTGAGGTCGAGCACGGACGCGGGCCGGCGGGCCATCGGCACGGCGAGCGGGCGGGTGGCGACGAGCGGCAGGATCTCGGGGTGGGCGTGCGCGACGGCGGCGAACGTCCGCGCGATGCGGCGCAGTTCGGCGCGCCAGGCGGGCTCCGGGGACTGCGCGGAGCTGCGCAGTCGCTCGTTGACCTCGGCGAAGTAGGCCTCGATCAGTCCGTCGAGCAGCGCCTCCTTGCCGGGGGTGTAGCGGTAGAGGGCCATGGACTCGACGCCGAGCTCCCCGGCCAGGCGCCGCATGGTGAGCGCCGCGAGGCCCTCGCGGTCGACGAGCGCGACGGCCGTGCGGAGCACCAGCGGACGGTTCAGGCGTCCCCGCTTCTCGGGGCCCTCGTGTGCGCGGCTGTCGGGTGCGGGGCCGACCTGACCGGTGTCGTCCGGCCCGGGGCTGTCCTGCTCGGCCATGTCCGCACTCCTTCGCGGTGGGGGACGGCGAGGGATGTCCAGGGATACGAATCCAGGATACAAGGTAAATGTGCTACCGAAGCGGATGAACTGCTCCGATTCAGGGTGAACCGGGCGCACCGGCGAGGAGGTGCACCGCCAGCCCGCCGATCACCGCCGCGGAGGCGAGTGCTGTGAGCAGCCGGGCGCGCGGACCGGTGAGCGCCCGGCCCAGCAGGGCCCCGCCGGCGGCGAGCAGGAGCTGCCAGCTGGCGGAGGCCGCGAACGCGGCGGCGACGAAGACCGCCCGCCCGGCCGAGCCCGGAGCCGAGCCCGGAGCCGTGTCCTGCCGGCCGAGGACGAGTGCGGCGAAGTAGAGCACGGTGAGCGGGTTCATCAGCGTGATGCCGAGCAGCGTGAGGTAGGCCCTGGCCGGTCCGGGCGGTGCGGCCTCGACGGCCTGCCCGGTCCGGAACCCGGCGCGGAGCGCGGTGACGGCCGTCCGGACGGCGAGGGCGAGCAGTACCAGCGCCGAGGCGATCCGCAGCGGCCCGGCGACCGGCGTGAGCAGCGGCGCCAGCCCGGCCCCGCCGACGGCGGCGAGCAGCGCGTACAGCCCGTCGGCCGTGGCCACGCCGAGGGCCGCGCAGGCCCCGGTGCGCAGCCCGGTGCGGGCGGTGAGCGCCACGAGGTAGGCCCCGACGGCCCCGACCGGGACGGCGATGCCGTAGCCGGCGAGGAGCCCCGGGACGAGCTCGGCGCTCACGCGTGGGCGCGGTCGGGCCTCCGGCGGTGGCGGCGCTGCTGCTGGGCCCGGGCCGGGCGGGCGGCGGGGGCAAGCGGCAGCGGGCGGGCGGAGGTCCTGGTCATGCCCCGATCGTGGGGTCTCAAGTGCCCATCCGGCAACCGGTTTTCCGGGCCGTTCGGTTACGGTGGACGCACGTTGTCCGCGCCCCTGCCGGAGGAGACCTAATGACCCGTCACATCGCCCCCGCGACCGAGCTGTTGGCTGAGGCCTGGCTCTCCTGGGCGGAACGCGGCAAGGGGCTGGACGCCGAGACGTGGGCCCGGCGGACCCGGCTGCCGGAGTGGACGGTCCTGGACCTGTTCGCGCACGTCGCCCCCAGCGCCGAATCGTTCACGCAGCTGCGCTCCGCCATCGTCGACGGCCCGGCGAAGGTGGAGTCCGCTGCCGACATCCTGCGCTTCTTCAACCAGCCGGGCGGTCTCGCGCACACCGCCGCCGGGCAGGTCGCCGACGCCGCGAAGCAGACCGCCGCCGGGACGGACCCGGCCGGGCTGATCGCCCGCTTCGAGGTCGAGGGCCCTGCCGCGCTGGCCGGCTGCGCGGACCTCCCGCCCGACACCGTCGCCGCCCACCCGCTCCTCGGCACCGTGCGAATCGGCGCGCTGGCCGAGGTGGCGCTCATGGAGGCGACCGTCCACCTGCTCGACCTGATCGCGGCCGTCGGCGGCCCGCCGCCCGCCGACGCGGCCCTGCGCGCGGTCCGCGCGCTGCTCGCCGAGGTGGCCGACCCGGTCGCGTTCATCGAGGCGGCGTCGGGCCGTTCGGACGCCGCGGTGCTCCCCGTGATCCGCTGACCCGAGTCCTCGTCGGATCCTCGTCGGGTCCTCGTTGGGTCCTCCACCGCAGGTCAGGCGTACGATGTGCGCCGGAACCCCGCAAGGGGGGAATTCGGGGACGACGGGGGATGGGCCGATGTTCGACATCGCGTGGTGGATCGTGCCGGCAGTGCTGTACGGCGGCGGGTACGTCGCCAACAACGCCCGCCGGGCGCTGAAGACGCGGCACGAGCGCAAGCTGGAGCTGCTGGACGCGGCCGACCGCCAGCAGGCCGCGCTGGAGGCGGCCAAGCGCCCGCCGGAGCCGGTCTGCGGCTGCACGCACCACCTGGCCAAGCACGACAAGCAGGGCCGCTGCCACGAGGAGGTCGAGGCGCCCACCGCGTGGGACGCCGAGCGCCGGCCGGTGCAGTTCGAGCCGCGCCAGTGCAACTGCCAGCAGTACGTGGGCCCCGAGCCGCTCGGGACGGTCTTCGCCCAGGACCTCGTCGACCCGCGCTGAGCGCGACGCAGGGGAGCCCCCGGGCATCTGCCGGGGGCTCCCTTCGCGCGTCAGCCGGCGGCGAGCGCCTGGAGGCGGTCGTAGGCGCCGTTGAAGAGGTCCTGGTCGCCGGGGAAGGTGCCGGAGGAGGCGTACTGCCAGATGGTCTGGTAGCCCCAGCCGTTCGGCAGGGTGCCGGGCGAACTGGAGTAGCGGGCTATCCAGAGCGGGTTGGTGGCGCCGAAGTCACCGTTGTTTCCGGTGCACTGGGACCACCAGTTGGTCGTGGTGTAGATCGTCGGGTAGCGGCCGGTGCGGGCGAGGACGGTGTCGCTGAAGGAGTGGATCCAGGCGACCATGGCGCCCTGGCTCAGCCCGTAGCAGGTCGCGCCGTACGGGTTGTACTCGATGTCGAGCGCGGGCGGCAGCGTGACGCCGTCGGCGGACCAGCCACCGCCGTGGTCCACCAGGAAGTCGGCCTGGGTGGCGCCGGAGGAGCGGTCCGGCAGCGCGAAGTGGTAGGCGCCGCGGATCAGCCCGGCGTCGTAGGAGCCGTTGTACTGCTGCGCGAAGGACGGGTTCCGGTACGTGGTGCCCTCGGTCGCCTTGACGTAGGCGAAGGTGGCGCCGTTGGCGGCGGCCGTGGCCCAGTCGACGCTGCCCTGCCAGCCGGAGACGTCCATCCCGGCGGTCTGGGTGACGGCGAGCGAGCGGATCGCGGCCGGGTCGGCGTCGCCGCCCTCGTGCGCGGCGACCGTGGAGCCGGCGAAGTCGAGCTCGGGGTGGTCGCCGCGGGCGGCGGGTGCGGCGGCGGGCGCGGGAGCGTCCGCGTACGCCGGGGCGGCGGCGCCCGCGACGAGCGCGACGGTCGCGGCCAGCGCGGCGAGCGTGGTGCGGCGGCGGGTCGCGGTGGATCTGGTGGTGCGGGCGGAGCGGGAAGTGCTGGACATGAACACTCCTCTGGTCCGGTGCGTGGCGGCCCAATGGGGCCGGTGTGGCGGGGAGTTGGCCCGGCCGGGGAGCAGAGTAGCCATGCACCCGCCAGGAAGACCAGACGCCGGGGCCACATCCTGAACCGCCGCCCCGTGTGGCGGGGTGACACCGCGCGCCCCGGTCGTCCGCCCGTTGCCCGTGCGCCTCCCGTTTGTCGTCCGCGGTTCGCCCCGGGCCTGCCGCTCAGGGGTCTCCACGGCTGTGACACGATGCCCGCAAGGCCGCCCCACCTGGGCCGATCGCGACAGACCAGAGCAAGCGGAAGGACCGCCCCCATGACCGAGACCGCTCACCCGCCCGTCTTCCGTCCGGCGACCGCCGCCGACGTGCCCGCACTCGTCGCCCTCGTCGAGTCCGCCTACCGCGGCGACTCCAGCCGCACCGGCTGGACCACCGAGGCCGATCTCCTGGACGGGCAGCGCACCGACGCCGACGCCGTCGCCGAGGCGGTCGGCGACCCCGACGGCGTCGTCCTGGTCGCCGAGCGGGACGGCGAACTCCTCGCCTGCTGCCAGCTGGAACGCCACGCCGGCCACGCCTACTTCGGCATGTTCTCGGTGCGCCCCGGCCTCCAGGGCGGCGGCCTCGGCCGGTCCGTGCTGGCCGAGGCGGAGCGGCTCGCGGGGGAGGAGTGGGGCGTCACGGTGCTGGAGATGAAGGTGATCGAGCAGCGCGCCGACCTCATCGCCTGGTACGAGCGCCGCGGCTACCGCCGGACCGGCGTCTACACGCCGTTCCCGTACGGCGACGAGCGCTTCGGCATCCCGCGCCGCGAGGACCTGCGCTTCGAGACGCTGACGAAGGAGATCTGACCCTTTCCACGACGGGAGCGGTCGCGGTCCCGACGCCCCCGGACGTTGCCCACGAGGCACGGCCGGGGGCGTCTTCTCGTGTCCGGATCCATGATCCCTGGAGGGCGGTCCCGAGCTGATGTGCCGTCAAAGTCGCTGACCAGCACCGATGCGGAGATGTCATACCTCGTTCATGATTGGTCTAGGCCAATGTGAGACCCTGGGCTCGAACGGCCGACGTTCCGTCCCACTCCCAGGGGGCCAATTCCGCATGCCCGTACTCCATGGCACCGCCATGCCCGCACCCGACACCGGCCCGCGCCGGACACCCGATCCGGGCCGGCCCGACGACCCCGACCGCCCTGATGACCACCGACTGCCCGCCCCGCCCGGCGACGACGAGCTCTACTGGTACTTCGGCCCGCAACGCCGCTGGGTGCCGCTGTGCGCGACGCTCTCCTACGCCGGAGCCACCGCCACCCTCGGTCTGTTCGCCCTGAGCCGGCCGCTGCTCTGGCCCTTCCTGCTCCTCACCGTCCTCAACGCGGCCACCTGGCTGCTCTCGCTCACCGACGGCCAGCGCGCCCGCCGCTACACGCGCGACTCGCACGACCTGCTGATCCGCGCCTGGCGGCCCGCCCGGCACCCCGGCGTCGACCTGCTGCTGCCCACCGCCGGAGAGCCGCTGGCCGTCCTCGACAACGCCTACCGGCACACCGCCGCCGTCCACTGGCCCGGCGAACTCACCGTCCTCGTCCTCGACGACGCCGCCCGCCCCGAGGTGCGCGAACTCGCCGAGTCCTACGGCTTCCGCTACCGCGCCCGGCCCGACCGCGGCCGGTTCAAGAAGGCCGGCAACCTCAACCACGGCCTCGCCGAGGGCGACGGCGAGATCATCGCCGTCCTCGACGCCGACTTCTGCCCGCGCCCCGACTTCCTGCACCACCTGGTGCCCTACCTCGACACCCCCGAGGTCGGCATCGTGCAGAGCCCGCAGTGCTTCGACACGGACGCCGACATGTCCTGGCTCGAACGCGCCGCCGGAGCCACCCAGGAGATCTTCTACCGCTGGATCCAGCCCTCCCGGGACGCGCAGGACGGCACCGTCTGCTGCGGCACCAACGCCCTCTACCGCCGCGCCGCGCTGATGCGCGTCGGCGGCTTCGCCGAGACCGACCACAGCGAGGACCTCTACACCGGCCTCTCGCTCGCCCGCGCCGGGTGGACCACCCGGTACGTGCCGGCCCTGGTCGCCAAGGGCATGTCGCCCACCGGCCTGCCCGCCTTCATCAGCCAGCAGTACCGCTGGTGCCTCGGCTCCCTGGCCCTCGTCCGCGACCCGGACTTCCGCCGGGGACCGCTGCCCCGCTCCGCCCGGCTCTGCTTCTGGAACGGCATCCTCGGCTACGTGACGAGCGCGGTGAACGTCTTCGCCGTTCCGCTGCCCGCCCTGATCATGCTGTTCTTCGCCCCGGACGACATCCGGCCCTGGCAGGTCCTGCCCTTCCTGCCGCCGATCTGGGTCGCCCTCGTCCTGCTGCCCGCGATGTCCCGCACCCGCTGGCGCTTCGAGGTCACCCGCGTCCAACTCCTCGGCGGGCTCTGCCACGTGGTCGCCATCGCGCACGCGCTGCGCCGCCGCAGCGCCGACTGGGTGCCCACCGGCGCCGTGTCGCGCGGCGGCTCGCTCGCCCGGACCGTCGCCCGGATCGGCGTCGGCTGGCTCGGGCTCGTCGTCCTCGCGGGCGCCGCCGGACTCGGCCGCGCCGTCGCCGAACACGGCTGGCGGCCGTACTGGGCGCTCACCGCGCTCCTCGCGCTCACCGCGTACACGATCGTCCCGCTCATCAGGGCCCTGTGTCCCCTGCTGCGCGGCGGCAACGGAGCCGCCGTCGCCGACGTCGCCCCGCCCGCGCGGCGCCGCACCGACCCGGGCTTCGGCCGGGCCGAGGCCGTCGCCGTCACCGCCGTGCTGCTGCTCTGCGGCCTGCTGGCGTCCGGCTGGGCCGACCCGCTGGTCTTCTGACCCGCGCCCCCCTTACGAGTCCTACGAGCTCTTCCCTTCCTTGCGCGTCGCCCCACCGGCGCGGACCCGCCGCCCGGCCGCCCCATCGGCCAGGCGGCCCCCGATCCCCGCTGCCTGCCCAGCAAGGAGCCCCGCCGTGCCGACGGCCGTACCACCGGCGAGCGCCGAACCGCCGACCTCATCCGACTCCGACACCGCCTCCGACTCTGCGTCCCTGCTCCCCGGCGTCGTCCGGGTCGAGCGGCCCGTCGTTCCCGCAGCCGTTCCCGTTCCCGCAGCCGTTCCCGTTCCCGATGCCGGCGCGCCGCGCAAGCGTGCCGCCTTCCGTCCCGACGTCGAGGGCCTGCGCGGCGTCGCCGTCCTGTCCGTCCTCGCCTACCACGCCGCCGTGCCCGGCCTCACCGGCGGCTACGTCGGCGTCGACGTCTTCTTCGTCATCTCCGGATTCCTCATCACCGGCCTGCTGACCGGCAGTTCGTCCGGCGGTTCGTCCGGCCGTCCGCCCGGCCTCGTCGACTTCCTCGCCCGCCGCGCCCGCCGCATCCTGCCCGCCGCCGCCGTCGTGCTCGTCGCCACCGCCGTCGCGGGCGGCGTCCTGCTCGACCCGCTGCGCGGCACCGACCTCGCCCGTGACCTGATCGCCGCCGCCGGGCAGTACGCCAACTGGCGGTTCGTCGGGCAGCAGACCGACTACCTCGCCGCCGGGCGCGACCCGAGCCCGCTCCAGCACTTCTGGTCGCTCGGCGTCGAGAACCAGTTCTACCTCTTGTGGGGCGTCCTGCTGCTCGGCCTCGCCCGCCACCTCCACGGCCGCCGCCGCACCGCCGCCACCCTCCTCGTGACGGCGGGCGTCGGTGCCGCCTCGCTGGTGCTGTGCATCCAGTGGACGCAGACGTCGGCGCCGCTCGCGTACTTCTCCACCGTCGGCCGGCTCTGGGAGTTCACGGCGGGGGCGCTGGCGGCGCTGCTCGGCGGGGTGCTCGGCCGCGGTGGGTGGGCACGGCGGATCGTCGGGTGGGGCGGCCTCGCGGCGGTCGTCGCGCCGGTCCTCCTGTACGACCACACCACGCCCTTCCCCGGCACCGCCGCACTCCTGCCCGTCCTCGGCACCGCCGCCGTCCTCCTCGCCGGCCCGGGCGGTGCGCCGGACGCCGGACGGCTCCTCGGCACCCGCCCGCTGCGCGCCGCCGGGCGCCTCTCGTACGCGTGGTACCTGTGGCACTGGCCGGTGCTGACCATCGCCCAGGCCCGGTACGGCACGCTGTCCTGGCCCGTCCAGCTCGCCCTCGTCGCAGCCGCCGCCCTGCCCGCCTGGCTCACCCTGCGGCTCGTCGAACAGCCCCTGCGGTACGGCAGCAGCCCGGCCCCGCGCCGAGGCCTCGCCGTCGGCGCCAGCGCGCTCGTCATCCCGCTGATCGCCGGCCTCACCCTCGGCGGCGGCACCGTCCGCGCCCTCGGCACCGCCGACACGCCGGCCGTCGCCCCGGCCGGCGCCGTCGACGGGCCCGGCCTCCTCGCCCCCGGCACGCGCGTCACCGGGCTCACGCCGTCGCTCGCGCGCGCCCGGGCCGACTTCCCGCCCGGCAAGGGCTGCGAGATCCCGCTCAACGCCGACACCAGCCCGCGCTGCCTGTTCGGCGACGAGAACAGCCCCGACCGCGTCGTCCTGCTCGGCGACTCGCACGCCGGACAGTGGATCTCGGCCGGCATCGCCATCGCCGAACAACGGCACTGGGCCCTGGAGGTCCTCGTCAAACCCGGCTGCCCGCTGGCCACCCTCACGGTGCGCAACGACGTCCTCGGCCGGACGTTCGACGAGTGCGACCGCTGGCGCGAGAACACCCTCACCCGGCTCGCCGCCGGACCCAGGCCACGCCTGATCCTCATGGCCGGCCTCAACCGCTACGGCAGCCAGGACGAACGCGCCCGAGGCTGGACCCGCACCCTCGACCGCCTCGCCGCCACCGGTGCGCCCCTCGCCTACCTCGGCGACACCCCGATGGCCGGCAAGGACGTCCCCACCTGCCTCGCCGCCTCCGACGGCCGCTCCGACGCCTGCTTCTTCCCCCGGGCGACCGCCTTCGAGCCCGACCCGATGCTCGACGGCGGCCTGGCGGCGCGGTACGGCGTCCGCGTGGTGGACGTCAGCCCGCTCCTCTGCCCGGGCAGCGGCCCCGACTGCCCGGCGGTCCTTGAGGGCGTGGTCCTGTACCGCGACACCGGCCACATCACCGACACGCTGGCGCGCGTGCTGGCACCGCGGCTGGACAGGGCACTGCTGGGCCCGGCCTGACGGCCGGGGCGCGACGTGCGTCGAGGGGTGAGCCGGCCCCGCCCGGGCAGGGCGCAGGCGGGGCCGGCCCGGGGGCGATCGTCGCCGAACGGGACCGCCGGGTGCACCACCGGCCGACCGGACGGACCGTCGAGTCCCCACCTGGGAATGCGGCCGCGAGACGGGCCAAGCCCCGCATCACCTCGTGGCTTCGGGCCTCTCCGCCGCACACCACCGACCCCCCCTCGAACCGGCCGGCTAGCCGTAGATGCTTCGGCAGAGGCGGGCCTGTTCCGAGTCGGCGGACCAGCGGCCGATGCGTTCGGCCTGGTCGCAGAGGGAGCCCGGGCCCAGGGCCGGGGGTTTCCCCGGCGGGCCGGCCCGTCCGGCGGAGGACGCCGCCGGGGCGGAGGTCGGGTGGGGCGTCGTGTGCGGGGCGCGGCTCGACTTCGGGTGCGGGCCCGAGGCGTGTTCCGTCGCCGTCGGCTCCTCCTCCGCCATGGGTGCGACGCTGCCCGCGTTCGCCGACTCGCCGCCCGCGGGGGTCGGCGCGGGCAGGGGGGACGGCGCCGGCGTCACCGGGCGCGGCGGGACCGGCAACAGGTGCGGCGCCGCCGGGACGGACGGGGACGGCGAGGCCGCCTGCGGCACGGCCACCACGGACACCTCGTCGCCCGCCCCCGGCCCGCACATCGCCAGCACGGCCGCCATCAGCGCCACCGTCCCCAGCGCCGCGGCCGCCCACGTCCTCCGCGAGCGCTTCGGGGCGGGCGCCGCCGGTGGTGGCACGTCGGGCGGCGGCGGGGGGACGGACGTGTAGGCGGGCCCGGTCGGCGGCGGGGCGGGAACCGGCGGTGGCTGCCAGGCCTGCTGCGGCCACTGCCACTGCCCGCCGCTGGGCTGCCCTGTCATGTCGATGTCCTCCTGCGTCCGGTACCCCCCGGTTCGTGGTGTGCTTCGTGCTCAACGAGCCACCGGGCCCAACGGGCGCGCCGAAACCCGGACATGACCCGGAAGAGGGTTCCGGACGGGCGCGGATTGCCATCGCGCCACATATTGGGGGCATGGAGACCAACAGCACGTCCGGCCACCTGGTCGATGTCGCGGAGTTCCGCACCGACAGCCGCTACCGGCTGGTCCACTTCGAGGGCCACGGCTGGGAGCCGCTGGCCCCCGAGGAGTTCGAGCCCCGGATCCACCAGCTGTTCCCCGACGTCGACCCCCACGACCCCGCGCGCGTCCACTGGGCCGACCGCCCGTGGGAGTGGCCCGCCTGGCACGCGGGGGAGGCCTGACCGCGTCCGGAGCCCTCGCGTCCGGAGCCCTCGCGCCCGTGCCCTCCCGCCCGGCATGATCCGGCGGCGCTAGGCTGTTCGGGTGAGCGACCACTTCTGGCGGCGCCTGCCCGGGCAGGCCGTGGACACCAGCTCGCCGACCGAACTCGGCGCGCTCGTCCCCTCCCGGTACGACGCGGGCTTCGCCGAGCTGACGGCCGCCGGGCTCGCCCTGGCCGTACGGCGCACCGCGCGGCTGATGGCGCTCGCCCTCACCGAGAACGGCCTGCACCCCGACCCGGCGGCCCGCCTGCCCCTCCACGGCGGCGCACCGCGCCCGGCGGGGGAGCCCGACGTGCTCGTGCTGCGCCCCGAACAGGTCGCCGCCGCCTCGGTGTTCCTGCGGGGCTCGGCCCTCGGGGAGCTGGTCCGCCAGCAGGACCCGGTGCTCGCGCGGACCGTCGTCGCGCTCGGCTTCGCGACCCCGTGGTCCGAGACCCTCGCCGCCGAGGTCGTCGCCGACCTGCGGGAGCTGCGGGACTTCTTCGCGGACGCGGCGGCGGCCGGCGATGCGGTGATCATGCGGGGGGCGTTGTGAACGGGCCGTCCGGCACGGCGGGTTACGGCGCCGAGGCGCAGGCGCTGGCCGTCCAGTACGAGAGCGTCACCTTCGCCGAGGTGCACCGCGAGATGCTCCACCTCTTCCCCGCGCCGCCCGCCGCCGTCCTCGACGTCGGCGCCGGCACCGGGCGCGACGCGGCGGCCCTCGCCGCCCTCGGCCACCCGGTGGTCGCCGCCGAACCGACACCAGAACTCCGGCACATCGGCGAGGAGTTGCACCGGGACTCCGGTGTCAGATGGATCTCCGACGCCCTCCCGGAGCTGCCCTCGCTCGGCGCGGAACGCTTCGGCCTCGTCCTCCTGACGGCCGTCTGGATGCACCTCGCCCCCGCCGAACGCCCGCCCGCGATGGCCTCACTGGCCCGCCTGGTCGCCCCCGGCGGCCGGATGATCCTGTCGCTGCGCCACGGCCCGGTACCGCCCGGCCGTCGGATGTTCGACGTCCCGCCGGAGGAGACGGTCGCCCAGGCCGCCGCCAACGGCCTGCACCCCATCCACCGCATCAGCCGCACCGATCTGCACGGTCGCCCGGGGGTGGGGTGGACGATCCTGGCCTTCGAGGCGGCGGGCTGACGCCTTGACACCCCCGGAGTTCTGACGCCCCGAAACCCTGACGCCCGTACCACGCCTACCCGCAGTGCATCCGGTGCCTCCGGGCGCCGTGTTCCCGGTCGGTGCGGGCGTCAGCGGAGAATTCCCGACGGCCCGCCCCCCAGCTCCGCTCGGGCCGATTCCACGAATGCGTGCCGGCAATCGCGCTTGGCGGGCCGTTCGGGCGACACGCTGTTCCGCAGGTGTTCGTGGAGGGCCGTGGTGTACTCGTGTGCGGCCTGACTCGCCGTGTGCGAGCAGACCAACTCGACGGCCTTCTTGGTCAGCCACAGGTCGTGCAGCTTCTGGTCCTCGGGGTCCTCCGAAGCCGGCAGGCCGAGGCTCCGGCGATCCAGCACCAACTCGACCTGCTGCGCCGCGGCGAGGAAGCCCAGGATCGCCTCCTTGCGTTCGGCCCGCTCCGCGTCCGTGCGGTGTTGTCGGTCCCGTCGCGCTTCGGCGCGTGTCGCCAGGTGCTGCCCCACGAGCGTCCCGGTGGTCCCCAGGAGGACACCGATCAGGGCGAGGACCGTGCTGCTGGTAGCTCCATTCACGATGTACAGCTTGGCGATCGGCTGTCAGGCCCGCTGGCACTTCGTGAAGAACGGCCGCCGGGGCGACCTCGCGAGGCTCTGCGTAGGAAGTCGGCGGGTCCGACTTCCTACGCAGACTTCCTACGCAGGGGCGGTTTCGTCGTAGTCGTTCCAGCCCGACGATCGCGCAAGCTGCTCCCATGCCGGCCAGGTCCGTCCCGTCGCCTGGCGCACGAGCTCGCCGGCCAGCGTGAAGGGCGGCGCCTTGTGCGGTTTCTCCAGCGCCTGGCCGACGATGCGGTCGTGGAGGACCGCCGCCGCGCGCAGCCGGGGCAGCGCCCGGTGGACGCGGTCCGCGTAGCCGTCCGGCAGGGCGGCCGGCCCGCCGCCCAGGTCGAAGCCCGCCCCGAGCGCGACCAGCGCGATCTCCGGCCGCTTCCGCAGGGCGACTTCACGGTCCAGGTGCAGCGCGACCGCGTCCCACACGACGTCCGTCCGGTCCGGCGGCACGCCCTGCTCCGCCAGGAAGCGGACGGCCAGGTCGGCGCCGTCCAGCTCGAACCGCTGGTCGCCGTCGCCCTCGTCGCTGAGCCCGCAGTCGTGCAGGACGCAGCCCAGAAAGAGGAGTTCGTCGTCGTAGTCGCGGTCCGGCCGCAGGCCGCGCCGCTCGCCGAGGAGACGTCCGTAGAGGTAGGTGCGCAGGCTGTGGTTGAAGATCGCCGTCGGGAGCAGGGTCTTCGCGCGGCGTAGTGCGGCGTGCGCGAGATCCGTCGGAGGCAGGCCCAGTTCGCTGTATTCGGCGCTCACGGGGCGACCGTACCCGGTTGTCCGGCTGTGGGCGCTCTACTCGGCGGCTCCGGGGTCGGCTCCGGGGTCGGCTCCGAAGCCGTCGGCCACCAGGCGGGTGGCCCAGGTGCGGAGGGCGGCCCGGACGGGTGGGTGGGCGAGGCCGGTGGCGGCGGCCAACTCGTCGGCGGACGTGGTGTCGTAGCGGTCCTCGGAGAGGAAGGTGAGGGTCTCGGGGTCCGCGCCGGTGAGGGCCCGGGGGAGGCAGCGGACCACGGGGACGGGGATGAGGCCGCGCGGTGGGCGGACGCCGAGGTGGGCGGCGAGGAGGGCGATGAGGTCCGGGAGGGCCGGGGTCTCGGGGTCGAGGACGGTGCGGGCCGGCGCGGGCTCCCGGTCGTGGGCGGGGACGGCGGCGAGGAAGCGGGCCAGGTGGTCGACCGTGACCACCGGGACGAAGGTCCGTCGTGTCCCGGGGAGCAGGGGGAGGCGGCCGCGGTGGAGCTGCCGGACGAGGTGGGCGAGCCCGAGGTACTGCCCGGCCTCGCCGGTGGCCGAGTGCCCGATGACGCTGCTCGGGTTGACGGTCGTGACGGGGATGCCCAGCCGGTCGGCCGTGACGCGCACTGCTGCGTCGCCGAGTTGCTTCGAGGCTTCGTAGGCGCCGAGCCGGGAGTAGAGGGCGGCGGTCTCGCGGGGCGTGAGCGGGTACCGGGGCTGGGGGTCGCGACCGACGCGGTAGCCGGAGAGGTGGACGTGGCGGCGCAGGTGGGGGCGGGTCGCGGACCACCGGAGCGCGTGCAGGGCACCGTCGACGTTGGCGGGCTGGGCCTCGGCGCGGGTGAGGCCGAACTCGTAGCGGGCGGCCAGGTTGTGGACGTCGCGGACCGCGGCGAGGCGGGCGTCGTCGTCGGGGGAGAGGCCGAGGCCGGGGTCCGTGAGGTCGGCGGCGACGGTGGTGAGGGTGGTGTCGACGGTGCCGTGGGCGCGCAGCCACGAGCGGAGGGCGGTGTCGCGCGGGCTGCCGGTGCCGCCGCGGACGGCGACGGCGACGGGTTCGCCGCGGGTGAGGAGTTCGAGGACCAGCCAGCGCCCGATGAAGCCGGTGGCGCCGAGGACGAAGGTGGTGGGGAGTGGCACGGCGGGACGTCCATTCTCTGTAGACCGGTCTGTATATTTTCTGGGCATGCGGGAGCACGGGAGCTCCCGAGCGGCGAGGCCCGCGGAATCAGCCCTTGGCGCCGATGAGGTACTGCACGGCGTGCTGGGCGTGGTCGAGCGGCTCCCGGCTGCGCCGGACCGACGCGAGCAGCACCGCGCCCTCCATCAGGGCGAGCGCCTGCCCGGCGGCGGTCCAGGCCTCGGCGGGTCCGAACCGACCGGCCTCCAGCCGCTCGGCGAGGACCCGCTGCCAGCTCTCGTACACCGCCGAACAGACCGCGCGCAGCGGCTCGTTGGTGCCCGCGACCTCCAGTGCGACGGTGGCGATCGGGCAGCCCTTGGTGAAGTCGGAGCGTTCCAGGCGGTCGGCGAAGACCTCGGTCAGCCGCCGGGTGAGCGCGCCGGCGTCGACGCCCTCGGCGGCGAGCGACCTGAGCAGGTCCTCGACCTCCCGCCCGGCCTGGACGAGGGCGGCGGCGACCAACTGGTCCTTGCCCTCGGGGAAGTGGAAGTACAGCGAACCGCGCGGCGCGCCGCTCTCGGCGACGATCTGGTTGACGCCGCTGCCGAAGTACCCCTGCGCCTCGATCAGCGCCCGCGCGCCGGCGATCAGCCGGGCGCGGGTTTCCTCACCCTTGGCTCCCATGCGGAAGAGAATAGACCGGTCTATATATTTTGCCAACGGGAGGGCGTCGGGTCGCGCGGCTCACACCCCGTACCCGGCCGGAAAGCCGGTCCAGCGAAGGTCCTCGGGCAGGTGGCCGAGGTCGTTGACCAGCAGCGGCGAGGGCGGCCGCCCGGGGGCGTACCGGATGACGGTCAGCGAGGCATGGGCATGGTTGAGCCCGAGCCAACGCCACGGCGGCGCATCGAGGGCATGGCGTACGAGCCAGGCGATGAGGAAGTTGTGCGTGACGACGAGCTCGTGCCGCTCCTCGTCCCCGGGCACGGGCCCGGTGAACGTTGCCACGGCCTGCCGCGCCAGCTCGGGCCCCGACTCCTGGGGCTCGGAACGCGCGACGAAGCGGAGGAAGAGGTCGGCACTCTCGGCGGGCAACTCCGCCCGCCCGGGGACGTAGGGAACGTAGTCGCCCGCCGCGTCGCAGGCCCGGGCGGTGGCCGCGGGCAGGTGCTCGGCGATCAGCCCGGCCGTCTGCGCGGCGCGGGCCAGCGGTCCATGGTGCACGGCAGAGATCGGCCGCCCCGCCAACCGCCGCCCGAGCAGCGCAGCCTGACGCCGCCCGACCTCCGAGAGCCCGCTCTCGTCCGGCAGCGCCTCCCCGTGCCGGACGAGGTAGAGGTAACGGGCAGCGTTTCCAGCCATGCAGGGCCTCCTGGGCACAGTGATCAACTCCCCCGAACCGACGTCCCACCCCACCCACCCGGTTCCGCAGGGACCAGAAGCCCCCCGCCGTCCCGCCGCGCGCGAGAAGTCGGGCGGGCCGACTTCCTCTGCGAGGCGCCCCCTGGGCGTTCATCCGCTGGTCGCGCGCCTGGGAAGTCGGAGGGGTCGACTTCCCAGGCACCGTCCTTACGGCCTCCGGGCTGCTGCGAGCGTGTAGGAAGTCGCCTCACCCGACTCCTTGCGCGGGTGTGGCGTTGGGCCAGGGGCGTGCACAGGAAGTCGAGCGGGCCGACTTCTGGTGTTGGACGGTGGCGTGTTCCGCGCGTGGGAAGTCGCACGCGCCGCCCCTGCGCGGTGTCCTTCCGGCTTCTGGGATGCGGCGGGTGCGGGACCGTGGCCCCCGATTCCTTGCGCGGCTGTGGCGTTGGCTCGGAGGTGTGCGCAGGAAGTCGGGCGGGTCGACTTCTGATGTTGGGTGCGGGGGCGACCTTCCACGCGGGGTGCTTGCGGGGGCCGGGGGCCGGGAGCGAATGACCGGCTGCGTGAGAAGTCGGGTGGGGCGACTTCTCGGGTGGTGTCAGGCCTGGTGGGCGGTGTTCAGGAGGGTGAGGTCGTCGGGGGTCAGGTGCAGGGTGCCGGCGGCGATGTTCTCGGTGAGGTGGGTGAGGTCGCCGGTGCCGGGGATGGCCAGGACGTTGGGGGCCCGGTGGAGGGTCCAGGCCAGGCGGACCTGGGCGGTGCTCGCGCCGTGGGCCCTCGCCACGGCCTCCACCTGCGGCGGCTCGCCGGTGCTCGCGCCGGTGCCGTGCTCGCGGCCGGTGCCGGCGATGGCGTAGAACGGGACGAAGGCGATGCCCTGCTCGGTGCAGAGGCGCAGCACCTCGTCCTGTGCGGGGGCGGCGCCGATGCCGTACGGGTTCTGGACGCACACGACGGGGGCGATCTCCCGGGCCTCGGCCAGGTGGTGCGGGTGGATGTTGGAGAGGCCGAGGTGGCGGATGAGTCCGGCCCGGCGCAACTCGGCGAGGGCGCCGAAGCGTTCGGCGATGGAGTCGGTGCCGAGGACGCGCAGGTTCACCAGGTCGAGGTGGTCGCGGCCGAGCTGGCGGAGGTTCTCCTCCACCTGGGCGCGCAGGGCCTCGGGGGTGCGGGCGTGTTCGGCCCACGTGCCGTCGAGGGCGCGGGCGGGGCCGACCTTGGTGGCGATCACGAGGTCGTCGGGGTAGGGCGCGAGGGCGCGGTTGATGAGCTCGTTGGCGGAGCGCAGCGGGGAGAAGTAGAAGGCGGCGGTGTCGATGTGGTTGACGCCGAGTTCGACGGCGCGGCGCAGGACGGCGACGGCCTGGTCGCGGTCGCGCGGGACGGCGTGCGGGGTGAGGGCGGGGCCGGTCTGGGGGAGGCGCATGGCGCCGAAGCCGATCCGGTGGACGGCGCGGTCGCCGAGGGTCCAGGTGCCGGCGGCGGAGGCGTGCACGGTGGTCGGCGAGGTGTCGGGCGTCATGTGGGGAGTCATGGTCGACATGATCGAATCCGGGCTAGCCTGATCGCCAATGATTCGGGAATGTGCGAATCCAATGGACGGGTACGGGAGGACGCGCATGGCCGTGGAGACGGAACTGTCGTTCACGGTGGGGGATCTGGCGAGCATGCGCTTCGCCGTCTCGCCGATGTGGGAGCTCGGGCCGAGCCTTCGCCTGCTCGCGTCCGGCCGGGCCCACCCGGTGCACCGTCCGTGGGTCGAGCAGGTGCGGCCCCGGCTCGCCGCCGTCGGGCCGTTGCGCGGCTGGCTCACCGAGATCGTGCCGCCCGCGGGGTACGTGCCGGACTTCGTCAACCCCGCCCCGGCCGGCCCGGCGCCCACGCTCGCGGAGGAACTGGCCGCGATCCGGGCCACGCCGGCCGAGCGGGTACGGCGCGACCTCGACCGGTTGCGGGAGTACGGCGACGGCCTCGGCCCCCGGCTGCGCGCCCTGTACGCCGACCCGCCGGCCGGCCTCGCGCGGCTCACGGAGGCGTTCGAGGCGTACTGGAAGGTCGCGCTCGCGCCGTACTGGGCGCGCGTCCGCGCCGCGCTGGACGCGGACGTCCTGCACCGCGCCCGGCAGGTGGCCGAACACGGTGCGGCGCGGGTGCTCAACGACCTGCACGCCGAGGTCCGCTGGTCGCGGGACACGCTCCGGCTGGAGCGCCGCCCGAAGCCGCTGGACCGCCGGACGTCCGGGGCGGGCCTGCTGCTGATCCCCTCGGCCTTCACCGGACCGGGCCCGCTGATGCGGGTCGCGCCGCCGGACCCGCCGCAGCTCGCGTACCCGGCGCGCGGCATCGGCAGCCTGTGGGCCGCCCGGCCCGCCGCGCCGAACGCGGCCCTCGCCGCCGTCCTCGGCCGTTCCCGCGCGCTCCTGCTCGTCGAACTGGACGCCCCGGCGTCGACCACCGACCTCGCCCGGCGTACGGGCCTGTCGCCCGCGGCCGTCTCGCAGTACCTGACGGCCCTCCGCGACGCCCACCTGGTGAGCGCCCACCGCGCGGGCCGCTCGGTGCTGTACGCCCGCACGGCCTCGGCGGAGGCGGTCCTGGCGCCACTGACGTGAGGCGGAGGTGGTCGGGTGGGTGGCGAAGCGATGTCCGGGGTGGCGGCGCGAGGCCCGGGCGAGGCCGGGGCGAGGCCGGGGTGGCTGCGTGGCCGAAGGTCGGTGCCGAGTCGTGGGTGTCGCTTCCCGATGTGGTTCCCGGGCGACGTCGGGGGTGAGTCGTGCCCGACCCGTCCGGTCCGGCGAACCGAGGGGCTCGACGTCAGGGGTGGAAAGCGGGTGGAATGCCTGCGAAAAACCTACGAAAAGCCCAATCGTCACGGCAGGTTCCCCGTTTCTTCGGGGCGCATTCGCCGGCCGCGCGTAGCGTGCTGTACATGACACCACGTCGGCAAGCCGCCGCCCGCCGCCGACGGACCGGCCTCGTCGCCGCGCTGGTCGCGGCGGCCCTCGGGCTCGGGACCGTCGCCCTGACCGCCCCGGCTGCGCCGGCCGTGCCGACGAGCAGCACGGGAAGCACGAGCAGCCCCGGCGACGTCGTCGTCGACGAGAGCTTCGCCGGCCCCGGCCTCCCCGCCGGGTGGAACCCCGTCGAGGGCGACTGGCGCGTCGAGAACGGCCGTCTGGTCGGCAGCTCCGCCGACGGGGCGCGGCAGAGCCGGATCACCTTCGGCCGCCACCTGGACGACTTCCGGCTGGAGGCCACCGCCCGCTTCGAGACCGTCCAGGACGCCACCCGCTGGACGGCCCTCGGCCTGGACGTCCCCGCCGCCGGTACGACGCCCTGGTCGATCGCCACCGTCCGCTCCGGCAGCACGGCCGGCAACGGGCTGGAGTTCGCCCGGCGCACCACCGGCGACACGTGGAACGTCACCGACACCGCCGCCGCACCGTCCGCCGCCACCACCGGCCGGGACGTGCGGATCGCCGTCGAGGTGCACGGCACCAGCGCCCGCTGGATCTTCGAGGGCCGCGAGGCGCTGCGCACCACCCGGCTGGCCCGCAGCGCGGACGGCGGCCAGGCGCTGCTGGTGAACGGCGCGCGGGTGTCGTTCGCGGCGGTGAAGGTGACGGCGCTCGCGCCGAACGCGTGGATCCGTCCGGCCGGGACGCCGGTGACGGTGTTCGCGCACCGCGGCGGGTCGTCCGCGGCGCCGGAGAACACGCTCGTCTCGGACGAGGTCGCCCGCCGGGCGGGCGCCCAGTGGATCGAGAACGACGTCCAGCCGAGCAGGGACGGCGTCCCGTACGTGCTGCACGACGACACCGTGGACCGCACGACGAACGGCACCGGCCGCGTCCGCGACCTGACGGCCGCCCAGCTGGACGCGCTCGACGCCGGCTCCTGGTTCGCCCCGGCCTACGCGGGCACCCGGCTGCCGACGCTCGCCGCCCAGCTGGAGGACCTGCGCACCCGCGGCGGCAACCTGCTCCTGGAGATCAAGGGGCCGCACACCCGCGACGAGGTCGCCCGGATCGTGAAGGAGGTCCGCGACCACGGCATGACGGGCCGGGTCTTCGTGCAGAGCTTCCAGGTGGACGCCCTGCGCTACGCCCGCGAGCTCGCGCCCGAGCTGCCCCTCGGCCTGCTGCGCTCCGAGCTCGACCCCGATCCCGTCGCCACCGCGCGCGACCTCGGGCTCACCGCCTACAACCCGTCGGACGACGCCCTCGCCCCGCGTCCCGGAGTGGTCAAGGACCTGCACGCCGCCGGCGTCGCCGTGAACGTCTGGACGGTCGACGCGCCGGCCCGCTGGAAGGCGCTGGAGGAGGCCGGGGCGGACGGCATCATCACCAACCGCCCCGCGGAGCTGGCCGGTTGGAACGCGGCCTGGCTCCAGGCCGCGGCCGGTCGGTAGGCTGCGGGGCATGACGTGGCCGACCCCCGAGGACCTGCCGCGGCGCGGCACCGTGACCGCGTTCGACGGCCGTCTGGTCGTCGACCTGGACGCCCGCGTCGCGACAGTCGACGGCCGCGCGACGCAGCTCACCTTCAAGGAGACGGATCTCCTGCACGGGCTCGTCGAGCTCGGTGACGGGACGCATCCGGCCGAGGAGATCATGCGGCGTGCGTGGGAGGTCGACTGGCCGCACGCACGCGACCTCCGGGTGCCGATCCGGATCCTGGGGAACAAGCTCGGTGAGCCGTCATGGATCGTGGAGAGCCCGCGCGACCACTACGGCCTGCACCCCACCGGAGCGACGGGAAACCAAGGCGTCTGCGACAGTTGACGGCATGAATCTTCCTGCCGTGAAACTCCGCTGCGCCCTGCTCGACGACTTCCAGGGCGTCGGAACCGCGTTCGCCGACTGGTCCGCGATCGCCGACCGGGTCGAGCCGGTCCCGTTCCGCGAACACTTCGCCACCGAGGACGAACTCGCCGAAGCCCTGGCCGAGTTCGACATCGTCGTGACGCTGCGCGAGCGCGTGCCGTTCCCCGCCTCGCTGTTCGCCCGGCTGCCCCGGCTGCGGCTGCTGATCGCCTCCGGCATGCGGAACTCGGTGATCGACCTCGCCGCCGCCGAGGCGCACGGCGTCACCGTGTGCGGCACCGCCAGCTCCGGCACGCCGCCGGTCGAGCTGACCTGGGCGCTGCTGCTCGGGCTCGCCCGCGGGATCATGGCGGAGAACGACGCGCTGCGCGGGAACGGCCCCTGGCAGAGCACCGTCGGTGCCGACCTGCACGGCCGGGTGCTCGGCCTGATCGGGCTCGGCCGGATCGGCGCCCTGGTGGCGAGGGTCGGGGTCGCGTTCGGCATGGACGTCGTCGCGTGGAGCCGGAGCCTGACGGACGAGGGCGCCGCCCAGGCGGGCGTGCGGCGGGCGGCGAGCAAGGAGGAACTGCTGCGCGAGAGCGACTTCGTGTCCGTCCACGTCGGTCTGAACGAGGGCACCCGCGGACTCATCGGCGACGCCGAACTGGACCTGATGAAGCCGTCCGCGTACCTGGTGAACACGTCCCGGGCGGCGATCGTCGACCAGGCGGCGCTGATCGCCGCGCTCACCGAGGGCCGGATCGCGGGCGCCGCCGTGGACGTCTTCGACGTCGAGCCGCTGCCCGCCGACCACCCGATGCGGACCGCTCCCCGGCTGCTGGCCACACCGCACCTGGGGTACGTGACGCGGGACAACTACGGCCGCTACTACGGCGAGGCGATCGAGGACATCGCGGCCTTCCTCGCGGGCGACCCGATCCGCCGGCTCGGCTGAGCCCTCCACGGGATCGGGCCCGGTCCGCCGCATACTGGGCGCGTGACCAGCCAGGACGACATGCGGACGGCGGGCCGGCGCGGGGTGCTGCGGGCGGGCGCGGCGGCGCTGCTGCTCGGCGCCGCCGGGTGCGGGAGCGGGAGCAGGCAACCGGTGGCGGCGCCGAGTTCGACGACCGCGAGCCCCGCCCCAGCGGCGAGCCCGAGCCCGAGCCCGACTCCGACGGCGAGCCCGAGCCCCAGCCCCAGCCAGACCCCCCTCCCCAACCCGCCGCTCTGGCAGCCCGGCCCGTCCGAGGTGCAGCCCGACGTCAAGCGCCGCGCCGTCGAGCTGGTCGCCGCGCTCGGGGCGTGGCCGCCCGGCGGGCAGGGGGCGGAGGCGGCGCGGGCCCGGGTGGCGGCGCTCGGGCTGCCGCCGGCCCTCGCGGACGCGGCCGGGCCGCTCGCCCCCGCCGCGCCGGAGGCGAGCCTGGAGGTGATCGACGCCCAGTACGGCGGGATCCTGACCGGCTCGGCGAGCGTGCTTGTCGTCTGCCGCCAGTGGACCCGGCAGCCGGACGGCTCGGCCGCCGGGGGCGGCGTCACGGTGGACGTCCGCCTGAGCCGCGCCGAGCCGCGCTGGACCGTCACCGACCTGCACCCGGGCGTGCCGGGCCCGCCCGCCGAGCCGCCGCCCGCGGCGCTGGCGAAGGTGCTGGCGCAGCCGCGGATCGAGCTGCCGCCGGAGGCGCTCGCCGATCTGCGCAGCGGGAGCGTCCACGACAGCGTGATGAACGCGATGCTGGGCCTGGCCGGCACCTACGCGCTGTCGGTGAGCGTCGTGCGCACCGGCCACCCGCTGGACGTCTTCGGCACGACCCGGCCCAGCGACCATCCGCTGGGCCGGGCCTTCGACGTCTGGCGGATCGACGGGCACCCGGTGGTGGACCCGGCGACGCCGCGGCAGCTGATCGAGTCCTTCATGCGGGCCGCGGCCGCCGCCGGTTCGTACAACGTGGGCGGGCCGATCGCGATCCCGGGGGCCGGCAACCAGTTCTTCACCGACGACACCCACCACGACCACGTCCACGTCGGGTTCACCGCCTGAGCGGCGGCCGTCAGTTGACCTTGACCGCGCTCCACGCCGCCGCGACGGCCTTGTACTCGGCGCTGTTGAGCCCGTACAGGTCGCTCGCGGCGTTGAGCGAGGCGGTGCGCGCGCCCTTGTAGTTGGTGGTGGACGTCATGTAGACGGTCAGCGCGCGGTACCAGATCTTGGCGATCTTCTGGTTGCCGACGCCGGTCACCTTGGAGCCGTTGCAGGTGGGGCTGTTGTACGCGACGCCGTTGATGGTCTTGCTGCCGCTGCCCTCACTGGCCAGGTAGAACCAGTGGTTGCCGACGCCGGAGGAGTAGTGGACGTTGAGCTTGCCGACGGTGGCGCTCCAGCAGTCCGCCGACTTGCCGTCCAGCGAGGGCTTGTCGAAGCGGCGCAGCCACGGCGGGGTGGACTGGTCGCTGAACAGGTAGTCGGGGGTGTCGACCTTGTTGTTGGCGAACCACTCGACCATGGTGCCGAAGATGTCGCTGGTGGACTCGTTGAGGCCGCCGGATTCCCCGCTGTAGCGGAGGTTGGCGGTGGCGCTGGTGACGCCGTGGGTCATCTCGTGGCCCATGGTGTCGAGGTCGACCTGCTCGGGGTCGCTGGTGCCGTTGCCGTCGCCGGTCATCATGCAGAAGCAGTCGTCGGACCACTGGGCGTTGTCCCAGTTGGTGCCGACGTGGACGAAGACGGTGGCGCCCTTGCCGTCGTTCTTGATGCCGTTCCGGCCGAAGGTCTTCTTGTAGTAGTCGTACGTCCAGGCGGTGTTCGCGTGGGCGTCGACGGCCGCGGTGGAGCGGTCGGTGGAGAACTTCTTGCCGTCCCCCCACACGTTCGTGCTGCTGGTGAACGGCGTGCCGGAGGCCGCGGTGATGGCGTCGGCGGAGGCGTTGCCGGCGTCCTTGGTGACGTGGCCGCGCACGGGGTCCGCGAGGGTGTAACCGCCACCGGCGGCCGGGGTGGTGTCGACGGTGACGTCGCCGGTGTACTCGGAGTGGCCGGTGCCGGCGGCCTGGTGCTCCTTGTCGTAGGCCTCGATCTCGTCGCCGGTGGTGGCGTCGGTGACGACGACCCGGCCGGCGGGCTGGCCGTGCTCGCCGGTGCCGGCGACGGTGGTGCGCCAGGCGAGGCGGGGCGTGCCGTCGGCGGCCCAGACGACCAGTTCGGGCGTGCCGACGGCGTCGTGGACGCCCGGGGCGGAGGCGATCGCCTTGCCGGCGGTGGCCTGCGGGGCCACGGCCGGGGAGGTGGACGCCACGGCGGGGTCGTGGGCGGCGGCGCGGGTGGAGTCCTTGAGGCGGCCGCGGGCGTTCTGGTGGACGACGAGGTCGCCGCCGACGACGGGCAGGCCCTGGTAGGTGCGGTCGAAGCGGACGTGTGACGAGCCGTCGGCGTCCAGGACGACGTCCTTGAGCACGAGGTCCTGGCCGTCGCCGAACCCGAACACCCCGGCGTTGCGGGCCACGTTGGCGCGGGCCTGGGCGACCGCGGCGTCCCGTCCGGCGGGCGCGGCGGAGGCGGTGCCGGCGGGGACGGTGACGGCGACGAGGGCGGCGATGACGGCGGTGGCACCGGCTATGCGGGCACGACGGGACGCCGACGAGGAGGTGGGGCTCACTCTGACTCCAGTGGGGTGGTGACAGGGAAACGCGCGTGGCAGGGGACGCGCGTGGTTGGGGAAACGCGCGGTAAAGCTCGGGCGAACTACGGCCCGCGAACAGCTGTGACCGAGATTGACGGTGATCGGTCATGAATGGCCAGGGGAATGGTCATATCTTTGCCAAGTTGTGTCCTGTGCAGATCAATCCAGACCGGGTCTGACCAGGGGTGAAGATCCAGCATGTGAACGGTTCATGACGGTCTGTTCGGGATGGTTGTACCGTGCACGCATGACATCGCCCGCCCCCCTGCTGCGCACCCGGGACGTGGACGTCGTCCGCGACGGCCGCCACCTCCTGCGCGGGATCTCCCTGACCATCCGGCCCGGCGAGCACTGGGCGCTGCTCGGCCCCAACGGCGCCGGGAAGTCCACGCTGCTCGCCCTCCTCGGGGCGGTCTCCCACCCGACCCGGGGCGAGGTGGACGTGCTCGGCCGCCGGCTCGGGCGGGTCGACGTCCGCGAACTGCGCGCCCACCTCGGGCACGTCAATCCGCGCCACCCGCTGCGCTCGCCGCTGACCGTGCGGGAGGTGGTGCTCACCGGGGCCACCAACACCATCGAGCCGGAGTGGCACCGCAAGCCCGCCCCCGGGGCGGTCGAGCGGGCGGAGCTCCTGATCGAGACCCTCGGCATGACGGCCATGGCCGGGGCCCCGTGGACGACGCTCTCCCAGGGCGAGCGCGGCCGGGCGCTGATCGCCCGCGCGCTGATGCCGAGCCCCCGCCTGCTCCTGCTCGACGAGCCGGCCACCGGGCTCGACCTGACCGCCCGCGAACTCCTGCTCGACAGCCTCGACCTGCTGCGCCACCAGCACCCCGACCTCGCCAGCGTGCTGGTCACCCACCACCTGGAGGAGCTGCCGGAGACGACGACCCACGCCCTCCTGCTGCGGGAGGGCGAGTGCGTGGCGGCCGGGCCGGTCGACGAGGTGATGACGACCGAACTGATCAGCGCGACCTTCGGCCACCCGATCCGGATCACCCGCCACGAGGGCCGCTGGACCGCCCGCGCCGCGGCCCGCCGCACCCCGGGGAGCTGAGCGCTGCTCTGACGAAGCGCCGCTCTTCAGGAGGCCGGAGGCGACGGACTCAGGGGGGTGGGTATCGCCGGTAAGGAAATCTTACGTAAGGTATGCCTTAGCTAATCACGAGGCGCCGACCCGGTCGGCGCCTCGCCACGCCCTGGCACACCCATGCCCTTTTCCGTTGGAGCCGTCATGCCCGCCCGTCGTCGTACGACCGCAGCCGCGCTGCTCACTCTCGCCGTCGCGACCGCGACGCTGGCCGGCTGTGCGGACAAGAAGGACGACAAGGCCGGTGGCGCCGACGCGGTGAAGATCAACGCCACCGACTCCGCGTGCGAGGTCTCGAAGACCTCCTTCCCGGCCGGCCACGTCGTCCTGGACATCAGCAACAAGGGCTCGAAGACCACCGAGGTCTACGTCTACGCCGAGGGCGACAAGATCGTCACCGAGCGCGAGAACATCGGCCCCGGCACCAAGGCGACCATCAACGCCGAGATCAAGGCCGGCTCGTACGAGATCGCCTGCAAGCCCGGCATGGTCGGCGACGGCATCCGGCAGAAGATCACGGTGACCGGCGAGGGCGCCGCCACCGCCTCCGCGGACCCGCGCCTGGCCGCCGCCGTCGACGCCTACCGCAGGTACGCGCAGGAGCAGGCCGACGCCACCATCCCGGCGGTCGAGGCCTTCGCCGCCGCGATCAAGGCGGGCGACGTGGAGAAGGCCAAGTCCCTCTACGCCCCCTCGCGCACCGGCTGGGAGCGCACCGAGCCGGTCGCCGAGAGCTTCGGCGACGTCGACCCGAAGACCGACACCCGCGAGGACAAGGTCGAGGCCGGCAAGCCGTGGACCGGCTGGCACCGCCTGGAGAAGTCCCTCTGGGCCGACGGGAAGATCGGCGACGACGAGAAGCAGCTCGCCGACCAGCTCGTGGGCGACCTGTTGGACTGGCAGAAGAAGATCCCCGAGGCGGAGATCACCGCGACCAGCATGGCCAACGGCGCCAAGGAGCTGCTGGACGAGGTCGCCACCAACAAGATCACCGGCGAGGAGGACCGCTACAGCCACACCGACCTGGCGGACTTCAACGCCAACGTCGAGGGCGCGCAGAAGGCGTACGAGCTGCTGAAGCCGGTCGCCGCCGAGAAGAACCCCGACCTCGCGAAGACCCTGGACTCCGAGTTCGCCTCGATCCAGGCGCTGCTCGCCAAGTACAAGCAGGCCGACGGCACCTACACGTCCTATGACAAGGTCACCGAGGCCGAGCGCAAGACCTTCTCCGACGCCGTCAACTCGCTGGGCGAGCCGCTGTCGAAGCTGGCCGCCGCCGTGGTCGTCAAGTAGCCGACCGCGCCGTGGCCGGCGCGTGACCGGCCGCGCGGTGGCCGTCGACCGACCGGCCACGCGGTGGTCGGCGAGCCGCCGACCATCCGATAGTCGTCAAGTCGCCGACCCCCAGCCCGTATTCACCACACCCCACGGCCGCCGTGGCGGCCCCGTCCGGTCGTCACGGCAGCCGTGGGACCCAGCAGCACAGAGAAGGGCCCGCCCGCCGATGGACGCCGAGAACCCGATGGACCGCACGGACACGGCCGCTGCCGACGCCGACCCCCGCAGCGCGGTCAGCCGCCGCGCCGTCATCGGCTGGGCCGGGGCGGGCGTCGCGCTCGGCGCCGCCGCCGTCGGCTCGGTCGCCGCCGCCACCCGGCAGGACGACCCCGCACCGGCGCCCGCCGCGGCCCCGGGCGCCGAGGTGCCCTTCTACGGCGACCACCAGGCCGGCATCGCCACCCCCGTCCAGGACCGGCTGCACTTCGCCGCGTTCGACGTCTCCGAGAAGGCCACCCGCGATTCGCTGGTCAAGCTGCTCAAGGAGTGGACGAAGGCCGCCGCGGCCATGACCGGCGGCCGCGAGGTCGGCACCGGCGCCGCCAGCGGCCTGCCCGAGGCGCCGCCGGACGACACCGGCGAGGCCCTCGGCCTGCCCGCCTCCCGGCTCACTCTGACGATCGGCTTCGGCCCGGGCCTGTTCGAGAAGGACGGCGTCGACCGCTTCGGCCTCAAGGCCAGGCGCCCCGAGGCCCTGATCGAGCTGCCGAACTTCAAGGGCGACAAGCTCGACCCGCTGCGCAGCGGCGGCGACCTCTGCGTCCAGGCCTGCGCCGACGACCCGCAGGTCGCCGTGCACGCGATCCGCAACCTCGCCCGGATCGGGATGGGGACGGTGAGCATCCGCTGGTCGCAGCTGGGCTTCGGCAAGACCTCCTCCACCACGCCGGACCAGCAGACCCCCCGCAACCTCCTGGGCTTCAAGGACGGCACCCACAACATCGCGGGCACCGACACCGCCCGGCTGGCCGACCACGTGTGGGCGGCCCCCGGCGACGGCCCGGACTGGATGACCGGCGGCTCCTACCTGGTCGCCCGGCGGATCCGGATGCACATCGAGACGTGGGACCGCACCTCGCTCAAGGAGCAGGAGGACGTCTTCGGCCGCACGAAGGGCGAGGGCGCCCCCTACGGCAAGGCCCGGGAGCACGACGACCCGGACCTCAAGGCGATGCCGGCCGACTCGCACGTCGCCCTGGCCCACCCCGACGCCAACAGCGGGCTGATGATCCTGCGCCGCGGCTTCTCCTTCACCGACGGCACCGACGGCCTCGGCCGCCTGGACGCGGGCCTGTTCTTCCTGGCCTACCAGCGCGACAGCCGCAAGGCGTTCGTGCCGCTCCAGCAGCGCCTCGCGGCGAGCGACAAGCTCAACGAGTACATCCAGCACGTCGGTTCCGCGCACTTCGCCTGCCCGGCGGGCGTCCGCAAGCCGGGGGAGTGGTGGGGCCAGGCCCTGTTCGGCTGATCCCGCATACCCCTATCACCCCGAGGAGTCAGCCGTGTTCGGCAACTACCTGATCGGCCTGCGCGAAGGCCTCGAAGCCAGCCTGGTCGTCTGCATCCTGATCGCCTACCTGGTCAAGACCGACCGCCGGGACAAGCTGCCGCCGGTGTGGCTCGGCGTCGGCTCGGCGGTCGTGCTCAGCATGGCGTTCGGCGCGGTGCTCCAGTTCGGCTCCTCGCAGCTCACCTTCGAGGCCCAGGAGGCGCTCGGCGGCAGCCTGTCGATCGTCTCGGTCGGCCTGGTGACCTGGATGGTCTTCTGGATGCGGCGCACCGCCCGGCACCTGAAGACCGAGCTGCACGGCAAGCTGGACGCGGCGATCGCGATGGGCACCACGGCGCTCGTCGTCACGGCCTTCCTCGCGGTCGGCCGCGAGGGCCTGGAGACGGCGCTGTTCATCTGGTCGGCCGTGCAGGCCACCGACGACGGGTGGAACCCGCTGGCCGGCGCCGCGCTCGGCCTGCTGACCGCCGTCGTGCTCGGCTGGCTGTTCTACCGCGGCGCGCTGCGGATCAACCTGGCGAAGTTCTTCACCTGGACCGGCGCGATGCTCGTCGTCGTCGCGGCCGGCGTGCTCGCGTACGGCGTGCACGACCTCCAGGAGGCGGGCTGGCTGCCGGGCCTGCACAGCCTGGCCTTCGACATCAGCAGCACGATCCCGAAGGACAGCTGGTACGGCACGCTGCTGAAGGGCGTGTTCAACTTCCAGCCGGACCCGACGGTCCTCCAGCTGGTGGTCTGGCTCGGCTACCTCGTCCCGACGCTGGCCGTGTTCTTCGGCCTGTTCGGAGGGAAGGCGACCCGCAAGCCCGTCGCCGCCTGACCCGCCCGTTCTCCTCGACCGGCCCCGCACGGCAATCCGCCGCCGTGCGGGGCCGGTTCGGTTCTGCTGCCGGCGCCACGTTCGTGCCGACGGGTGGACCGCATCACCGTCCGGCCTCCGGCTCACCCCGCCGGACGAGACCGGGCCGCCGATCGCCGACGTGGACGGCGTCAACGTCCGGCACGTCGTCCGACTCCTCGTCCCGTCGGCCGGGTTCACCACCGGGTCGCCGCAACCCTCGCACCAGGGTGTGGGTTCACCGGGCCGTGCAACGACGAGGGGCCCCGCACCGATGGTGCGGGGCCCCTCGTGGCCGGGGGCTTCTACTCGCTCTTGATCGCGCCCAGGATGTCCGTCCGGGCGGCCCGGCGGGCCGGCCAGAGGGCGGCCAGCAGGCCGATCAGGGCGGCCGCGACCAGGAAGCCGAGGATCTGCAGCGGCGGCACCACGGTCGACATGCCCTTGAACGTGTCGCCGAGCGTCTTGAGGCCCGCCCAGGCGACCACGATCCCGAGGACCACGCCGACCACGCCGCCGAACAGCGCGATCAGCAGCGACTCCAGCCGGATCATCCGGCCGACGCCGCGCCGGTCGAGGCCGATCGCCCGCAGCATGCCGATCTCCCGGCGGCGCTCGAAGACCGACATCGCCATGGTGTTGACCACGCCGAGCACCGCGATGACGACGGCCATGCCGAGCAGGCCGTAGAGGACGCTCAGGAGGTCCGTGATCATGCGACGGTTCTCCTTCTTCACGTCCGCCTCGCCCTTGACCTCGATCAGCGGGTTGCCGCCGGTCGCGTCGCGCAGCGCCTGCTTGAGCTTCGCGTCCGCGCCATCGGCACCCTTGACCAGGACCTTGTCCGGGCCGGTGCCCGGCTGGGCGTGCGGGCCGACGACGGCCTCGGGGGCGACGACTCCGGCCAGTACGGAGTTGGCCTCCATGACGCCGCCGACGGTGAGCGAGCCCTTGGCGCCGTCCGGGTAGGTGACGCTGAGGACGTCGCCGACCTTGTAGCCGGCGGTCTCCGAGCGGCCCGAACTCACCAGCAGCTTGCCCTGCTTGAGGGCGTCCGCCGAACCGTCCTTGACCTTGACCGTGACCAGCTGGTCGAGGGTGTTCGCGTCGACCGCCGTCAGCCACTCGCTGTCGTCCGTGCCGGTCTCCACCGGAACGGTCCGGGTGCCGCTCACCGCGGTGACGCCGGGCGCCTTGGCGATCTGCGGGACGACGTCGGGGGAGAGCATCGAGTAGTTCGCCATGGCGACGGTGTAGTCGGCCTTGGAGTCGCTCGCGGTGGCGTCGTCCACGGCCTTGTTCACCGAGGCGCCGACCACCGTCAGTGCGGTGATCAGCATGACGCCGATGGTCAGCGCCGAGGCGGTGGCGGCGGTGCGGCGCGGGTTGCGGACCGCGTTCTCCCTGGCGAGCCGGCCCGGCGTGCCGTACACGGCGCGCAGCAGCGGGGCGAACAGGGTGATCAGCGGCCGGGCCAGCAGCGGGGTGAGGACGAACACGCCGATCATCAGCACGGCCGCGCCGAGGCCGACCAGGCCGACCGTCTTGCCGACGGCGCCGAGCGCCAGGGCGGCCGCGCCGATGCCCGTGAGGACCAGGCCGATCACGTTGCGGAGCAGCAGGCTCTTCTGGGTGGCCGGCTGCTCGACCGAGCTCATCGCCGCGATCGGGGCGATCCGCGCGGCGCGGATGGCGGGCAGCAGGGCCGACAGCACGGTCACCAGGACGCCGACGAGGATCGCGGTGACCACCGTGCCCGGTGCGACCACCAGCGGGCCGTCCGGCAGGTTGGCCTCCATCGGGCCGTTGAGCAGCGAGCGCAGCCCGGCCGCGATGCCGACACCGGCGGCCAGACCGGCCACCGAGGCGGTCAGGCCGACCAGGAACGCCTCGACCAGGACGGAGCGGGTGACCTGCCGGCGGCCGGCGCCGATCGCGCGGAGCAGCGCGAGCTCCTTGGTGCGCTGGGCGATCAGCATGGTGAAGGTGTTGGCGATGATGAAGATGCCGACGAACAGCGCGATGCCGGCGAAGACCAGCAGCGCCTTGCTCATGCCCTTGGTGCCGGCTTCGATCATCTTGTCCTGCTCGTCGGCGAGCGCGCGGCCGGTCTTGGCCTCGAATTCGCCGCCCTGCGGCAGGGCCTGCCGGACGGTGGCGAGCAGCGCGTCGTCGTCCGTGCCCGGCTTGGCCTTCACGTCGAGCTCGGCGAAGTGGCCCGGGCTCAGGTAGAGCTGCTGGGCGGTGGCGGTGTCGAAGGCGGCGAGCGAGCCGCCGGAGACGACGCGCGGGTCGTTGGTGTGCAGGGTGCCGGTGAGCTTCAGCTCCATGACCGGCCCGTTGACGGCCACCCGGACGGTGTCGCCGACCTGGTAGCCGCCCTTCTCGGCGGTCTTGGCGTCGAGGGCGATCTCGGTGGCGTTCTTCGGGCCGCGGCCCTCGACCAGCGGGTAGCGCGGGTCGGTGCCGTCGGCGCCGGGCACGAAGTTGGTGCCGGTGGTCGAGAAGCCGTCGCCGACCAGCGCGCCCTTCTTGTCGGCGATGCCGGCGAAGCCGCTGACGATGCCGCGGGCGTCGGCGGTGCCGGGCAGGGCCGCGACGGCCTTGCGGGTCTCCTCGGTGAGCGGCGCGTTCGTGGCGGACTTGCCGCCGTGGTCGTAGCCGCGGCCGACGGCGCCCCGGTCGGAGACGGTGACGGCGATGTCGGTGTAGCTCTTGGCGTTCTGCGACCTGAGGGCGTTGCCGAGGGTGTCGGTGAAGACGAGCGTGCCGGCGACGAAGGCGGTGCCCAGCATGACGGCGAGGACCGTCATCAGCAGGCGGGCCTTGTGGGCCAGCACGTTGCGCAGTGCGGTGCGGTACATGGGGGAGAGTCAGTCCTGGTGGGTTAGGGGGCGTCGGCGCAGCGGTGTCCGTGCGGCCTCAGCTGGTGCGGCCCTTGGCGTCGAAGCGGCGCATGCGGTCCAGGACGGTGTCGGCGGTGGGGTTGTGGAGTTCGTCGACGATGCGGCCGTCGGCGAGGAAGACGACGCGGTCGGCGTAGGAGGCGGCGACGGGGTCGTGGGTGACCATGACGACGGTCTGGCCGAGTTCGCGCACGGAGTTGCGTAGGAAGGAGAGGATCTCGGCGCCGGAGCGGGAGTCGAGGTTGCCGGTGGGTTCGTCGGCGAAGACGATGTCGGGCTTGCCGGCGAGGGCGCGGGCGCAGGCGACGCGCTGCTGCTGGCCGCCGGAGAGCTGGGAGGGGCGGTGGCTGAGGCGGCCGGAGA
>NZ_JBHWGD010000018.1:117207-122930 GCF_042733235.1 Kitasatospora sp. NPDC059722 | reverse complement strand
ATGAAGGTGGCGGTGCCGGGGCGGTAGAGGGCGAGTTGGGCGTGGCCGTTGCCGTCCCAGTAGCCGGGGACGGGGAGGTCGCCGGTGTCGCCGAAGGGGATGGCGGTGACGGTGCCGTTGTCGTGGCGCAGGGCGAAGGTGCCGTTGCGGTAGATGCCGAGCTGGTCGTGGCCGAGGCCGTCCCAGTCGGCGGTGGCGGGGAGGTCTCCGGCCTGGCCGAAGGAGACCTGGGTGATGTCGGCCTTGCAGCAGTCGCCGGTGGAGCGAAGTGCCCAGGTGCCGTTGTTGAACAGGCCGTTGGCGGCGGGCTTGCCGGTGCTCCAGCGGCCGGCGATCGCCCGGTCACCCGGATCGGGGACGTTGACGCTGATGAGGCCGTCGGCCTTCGCGGTGCGGCCGTGGTCGTCGTTGATGGTGAACCGCACGAGGTAACGGCCGGGCTTGGTGTAGTTGTGCCGGACCATGCCACCGGGGTAAGGCGCCCCCGGGGTGGTCTCGATGGTGCCGTCGCCCCAGTCGACGCTGTAACCGGTCACCGTCCACTGGCTGTTGAAGGAGAGGTACGCCCAGGCGTTCCTGGGGTCCGTCGCCGAGTGGGAGGCCCCGATTCCGGCGGTGAGCGGGCCGATCGTCGTGTCGACGTCCCTGGTGGTCGTCTTGACGGTGCCGTTGCCGTCGGTCGCGGTGAGGGTGGCGGTGTGGTGGCCCTCGGCGTAGGTGTGCGTCAGCGGGAAGGCCGGCGCGGTCACGACCGGGCTGCCGTCCCCGAAGTCCAGCGTGGTGGTGGCGGGGGACCAGGGCGAGGTCGTGCCGCCGCCGAACTCGGCGTCCAGGGGGTGTCCGTACTGGCCGGTCGTGAGGGTCAGCGAGACGGCGAACGGGTTCTGGTACTCGACCGCTCCACGGTCGTGGTAGCCCACGCCGGTGCCGGTGTTGGGCACGAGCGGGTCATCGACGCGCGGGTTGCCGTAGATGTCCGTGTCCAGCTGGCCGGGCGCGGTGGCGTCGGCCGAGTCCATCGCCGCGGTGTCGGCGGTGGGGGTCAGGTCCTCCAGGGAGGCGGGGGCGGTGAAGATCTTGGGGTCGACCGCCAGGTCGTGCTTGGCCTGGCCGGTGCCCGCGGCGAAGTCGGCGGGCGTCTTGTAGAAGATGCCGTTCCAGTCGTAGACGTAGTCGGCCGGGCCGTCCGCGTACACCACGTTGTAGTCGGCCCTGGTGCCGGCGACGGACTCCGGGGACACGGCGAGTCCGATCCCGACGTTGGGGTCGCACTTCCGGAAGATCTTGACGATGTTGTTCACCACCGTCGAGCCGGTGGAGCCGCCGCTGAGCGTGATGCCGGTGCCGCAGGTGCCGCCGATCGTGTTGCTGTTGACGACCGTGCCGGGTGCGCCGTCGGCGACGATCACGTTCGAGCCCGCCGCGGGGCCGATTCCGGTGAACGCGTTGGTGGTGATGATGCTCCCGGTCACCCCGGGGTCGACGGCCACGCCCGCCCGGCCGCTGCCGGCGATCTGGTTGCGGCTGACCGTGACGTCGCGGGTCTTCCCGGTGAGGCGGATGCCCGGCGTGTAGCCGGCCGGGGCGCCCGGCGCCCCGCCCGTGATCTGCATCCCCGCCCACAGCACGCTGTTGCCGTCGACCGTGATCCGCTCGGAGTCCTGGACGAGCACCGCCTCGTCCGCGGGCTGGTCGATGGAGAAGTTCCTGATCGCGATGTCGTGCACCCCGGACGCCAGGAAGGCGTGGGGGGCCTTCGCCGTCGAGGGGTACCCGCCCGGGCGGATCCGGGTGCGCGGCTCCTTGGGGTTGGCGCGCTTCTCGCCCTGGAAGACGATCGGGTGGTCCGCGGTGCCCGATCGCTTCAGCGTGACCTGTTCCGTGTAGTCGGTGCCGGAGACGAGCACGGTCTGACCAGGCTGCACCACGTCGGCGGCGGCCTGGATGCTGCAGAACGGTTGGTTCTGCGTCCCCGGTCCGCTGTCCGAGCAGGCCTTGTGAGTCTTGATCACGTACAGGAACTCGGTGTCGGCGTGCGCGGCCACGGCCGGCAGCCCGGCCACGACGGCGGTCGAGCTCACGAGTGCGGCGGCGAGGCCGACCCGACGCTTTCTGGGCACTGCTTGGTCCCCCATCAGTTGTGCGGAGCACGCCGGTCCGCTTGGTGTCCGAGTGTGGAACATACGGCCGACGCGTGCGCGAACTGTATCCAAGGGGGACGACGCCCCTCTGGGCGGGCCTCGGCTTCGATCCGCCTGCGCGCCAACCGGCCGCTGCCACGCGAGGAGTACGGCCGTCCTGGCGATCGAGTGGTGCTGCGGCGACACCTTCGAGGCTCTCTTCGCCACCAGACGGAGGAGGGGTGAGGCTGTCCCGGGGGAGGGCAGGGGGGTTAACACCCGTACGGGACGGGTGATTTCCCCGTTCTCCGGGGCGCTCCTGAGAACCAGACTCGGGGCATGCCCACACAGCCCGCGACGATGACGGTCGCGCCCGAGGCCCTCGCCCCGCAGCCGGAGACCGGCGGCAGCGACTTCGCCCAGTTGAGCCGCCGGATCGCCGCCGAGGGCCTGCTCGCCCGGCGGCACGGCTACTACGCCGCCCGCGCCGCACTGGTGCTCGCCGCGTTCGTCGGCGGCTGGTGCGCCCTGTTCGCGCTGGGCGACACCTGGTGGCAGCTCGGTCTGGCGGCGGCGATGTCCGTCGTGTTCGCCCAGATCGGCCTGCTGTCCCACGACCTGGCGCACCGGCAGGTGTTCTCCCGGCGCGTGCCGAGCGAGATCGGCGGCCGGATCGCCGCGAACCTGCTGATGGGGATGAGCTACGGCTGGTGGATGAACAAGCACACCCGCCACCACGCCAACCCCAACCACGAGGAGCGCGACCCGGACGTCGCCCCCGACCTCGTCGTCTGGTCCCAGCGGCAGGCCCGGCAGGCGAGCGGGCTCGCCCGGTTCATCGGGCGCCGGCAGGCGTTCCTGTTCTTCCCGCTGCTCCTGCTGGAGGGCCTCAACCTCAGCTTCAACAGCTTCCGTGCGCTGCGCGGTCCCGCGGTCAAGCGGCCGTGGCTGGAGGGTGCGCTGCTGGTGGCCCACTTCGCCGGCTACTTCGGGCTCGTCCTCGCCGCGCTCCCGGTGGGCAAGGCGGTGGCGTTCCTCGCCGTCCACCAGGCGCTGCTCGGCGTCTACCTGGGCTGCGTGTTCGCCCCGAACCACAAGGGCATGCTGATGGTCACACCGGAGATGCGGCTCGACTTCCTGCGCCGCCAGGTGCTCACCTCGCGCAACGTCCGTGGCGGCCTCGCCGTCGACGCCGTGATGGGCGGCCTCAACTACCAGGTGGAGCACCACCTCTTCCCCAGCATGCCGACGCCCGCGCTCGGACGGGCGGCGCGGATCACCCGCGCGTTCTGCGCGGAGAAGGGCATCCCGTACTACGAGGTGGGCCTGTTCCGCTCGTACCGCGAGATCCTCGCCCACCTGCACCGCACGGGGGAGCCGATCCGCTCGGGCGATTGAGGTGGGGAAGGCAGGCTGGTGACGCTTCCTCAGGTCGGCCGGGCCTGCCAAGATCCGCTGGTGAAACACGTGACGTACCGTCTTCCCCCGGCGCAGCTGCGCCGTCAGTGGATCTTCTCGACGCTCTTCCTGGCCGGCGGTGCCTACCTGGTGTACCGCGGTTCGCTCTTCCCGTTGTCCGTCCGGACCGCCGTCGGCATGGCCTTCGGCGTTCTCCTGATCACCGGTGGACTCCTCCAGGTGAACGGCGTCTTCACCAGCGTGAGCTTCGACGAGCGTGAGATCCGGTGGACCGGTGTACTGGGCTCCCGCAAGAGGTTCGCCTGGGCGGACGTCACCAGCGTCGAGGTCGTGAAGAACCGCAACCGCCCCGATTCCGGGGACGTCGTGCGGGTCACCCACCGGGACCGCGGCGACTTCAAGCTGCCGGCCGTGATCGGCATGCCGGGCGCCTGGCGCGACCCGGCCTTCGAGGCCAAGGCGGCCCACCTCATCGCCACCTGGCGCGAAGCCACCGTGGCGGCGGCTTAGCCGACCCGGCCCCTCGCTCACGCACCGGAGCGGGGGGTCGCACCGTTCTTGTGCGCCGGGGCGTCGAGGATCCGGGCCGTGATCAGCTCCGGCTGGTCGGTGGTCAGGGCGTGCCCGGCGTCGGGGACGAGTTCGATGCGGGCCGTGGGCAGCAACTCGCGGAGGCGGGCCGATACGGCCCGGGAGTCGTGCAGGGCGCTGCGCTCGCCGAGGAGGACGTGGGTCGGGGCGTGCAGGCGTCCCAGTTCTTCGTCGGTGAAGGTGTGGGCGAGGGGGAGCCGGCGGCGGAAGCCCATGGTGGCCTTCATCAGGGCCATCAGTTCGGTTTCGAGGATGGTGCTGTTCCCGACCACTCGTGCCAGGCAGGGGCGAAGTGCCCTCGGGGCGAGGCCGGCGAGGCCGCCGGCGATCACCCAGGCGTAGAAGCGCCACCCGAGGTCGGCCATGCCCGCCGGGTCGAGAAGGGTGAGGCCGGCGACGCGATCGGGGTGGTGGATGGCGTGGTTGATCGCGATCCAGCCTCCGTACGAGCACCCGACGAGACGGGCGGAGGGCGTGTCGAGTGCGGTGAGGAGTTCGTCGAGCCACGCGGCGGCGTCGCGGCCGTCGTGCAGGGGAGCGGTCTGGACGCTCGCGCCGGGTTCGCCGATGGTGTCGACGGCGATGACGGGGTGCCGTTCGGCGAGCGCCTCCACGTACCGGTGCCACATCAGCGAGTTGCCGCCGGATCCGGGCAGGAGGATGAGTGGCTCGCCGTGCTCGGTCCCGGTGCGGTGGACGCGGGTGGTGCCGAACGCGGTGGGGACGTCGATCGCGGTCTTCGGGCCGGGCCACAGGGACGCGAACGTGCGCTCGTAGGCGGCGCGGAAGCGGGACTCGGCCCGGGCGTTCCTGAACTCGCTGATTCGCATGGTACATGTGTATCACAGGCATGATACGGGTGTACCAGGATCGGTGGAGAGGAAGTTCGCGGGATGGCGGAGAAGGCCGACCACGAGGAACGGCGCCGGCAGATCGCCGAGGCCCTGCTGCGCATCGCCGACACCCAGGGCCTGCAGGCGGCGAGCATGCGGGCGGTCGCGGCGGAGGCCGGGGTGTCGCTGCGGCTGGTGCAGTACTACTTCAGGACGAAGGACGGGCTGCTGCTGGATGCCCTGGCGAGGCTCGGGGTCCAGCTCCAGGCCCGGATGGAGCGGTGGATCAAGGAGGCCGGGTCGCCGCCCACGCCGCGGAGCATCGTGACGGCGATCCTGGCGTGCATCCTGCCGACGGACGCCGAGAGCCGGCGCATCACGCGGACGTATGCGGCGTACTACACGCTCGTGCTGAGCGATCCGGGGGCCATGGAGAAGAAGGGCCCGCTCCAGCCGGATCTGCTGGAGGGCTTCCTGGCGAAGCAGATCCGCGCGGCGCAGGAGGCGGGGGAGATCGGGGAGGGGAAGGACGCGGCGGTGACGGCCGCCGGGCTGCTGGCCATGGTCAACGGGCTGGGGTCGAGCGTGCTGGGCGGCCAGCGCGGCGGGGAGGAGGCGGTGGCGATCCTGGAGTACCACTTGGAGGAGTTGTTCGGCGGCGGGGGAGAGTGTGCTCGCCGGACGCGCGCCCCCCCCCAGTCGCGTAATAACAACAGTAGCAGCCCCCGCCAAAGAAAATTTATATATAGTGTGGGGGGGT
>NZ_JBHWGD010000018.1:89792-117197 GCF_042733235.1 Kitasatospora sp. NPDC059722 | reverse complement strand
GTGTGTGGGGGTGGCTTTGTTTGTGTTTGTGTTTGTTTTGGTTTTTTTGTGTTTTTTTTTGTGTTTTTTTTTTGGTTGTTTTGTTTGTGTCTTTTTACTTCCCCCCCCCCCACCCCTCTGACGCCTACTTCGCGAAGCCCGCCAGCAGTTCGCGCGGGTCGAAGGTCACGCGGATCCGCGTGATCCTGCCGTTCTCGATGTGCATCCAGTTCACCGTGGGCGTCGCCGGGGCAATGCTCGTGTGCAGGTCGTACCAGGTGATCACGTCGTCGCCGTCGGCGACCCGGACCTGGACGTCGATCTTCTCCAGCACCTGCCCGAGACCCTTCAGCCCGCCCAGGGCCTCCTCGACCCCCGAGGCGGTGCCGAGCGCGCCCACGAAGTCCACGTCCTCCGCCAGTAGTTCCCGCACCGCCTCGAAGTCGCCGGCCTCCCAGGAGGCGAAGTAGGTCTCGGCGATCTCGCGTGCACTCTTCGTCGTCGTCATGCCTCCATGGTCCGCCGGTATCCACCCATCCGTCCAACAGATAGATCGAATGCCAGCTATCATCATCAGTTATGGAGATGCACCAGCTGCGCTACTTCGCCGCCGTCGTCGACGAGGGCTCCTTCACCGCTGCCGCCGTGCGCCTGCATGTGAGCCAGTCCGGTATCAGCACCCAAGTCGGCAAGCTGGAACGCGAGTTGGGCCAGCAACTCCTCGAACGCGCCAGCCGGGGAGGCATCCGCCTCACCCCCGCCGGCGAGGCGATCCTCCCGCTGGCCAAGAACGCCCTCGCCACGCTCGACGACATCCAGCACACCGCCGCCGAGTTCGCGGAGGCCGTGCGCGGGCGCGTGCGCCTGGGCATGATCACGGGCTGCTCGATCCCGCCGTTCCTCGACGTCGTCGCCGACCTCGGCCGCACGCACCCCGGGATCGAACTCAGCCTGCACGAGGACGACTCCGAGCTCCTCCAGTCCCACGTCCTCGCCCGCACCCTCGACCTCGCGCTGATCGGATTCGCGGGCGAGGCCGACCCCGAGCTCGACGCGAGCGTCTTCGTCGACGAGCCGATCGCCGCCGTCGTGCCGATCGGGCACCCGCTCGACCGCAAGACCGTCCGCCTCGCCGACCTCCGAACCGGCGAGAAGATCCTCGGCCTGACCAGGGGCACCGGGATCCGCGCCGCCTACGACCGCTCGTGCCTCCAACTCGGCCTGGAACCCCGCGTGGACATCGAGGCCGGCTCGCCGACGACGCTCCTGCGCCTCGCCGAACGCGGCGCGGGCGTGGCCGTCCTGAGCCCGTCGTCCGCCGTCGGCGTCCCGACGCTGCGCGTCATTCCCCTCAAGGACGCGGCCGTTCACGCCCGCCTGGGCCTCGTCGCCCGTCGCGACCGGCACTCGCCGGCCGTACGGCTGCTGCGGGCCAAGCTCCGTGCTGCACTCGGCGGTTCGTGACCCGGACGTCACGCCCCCAGGAAGCGCTGCAACTCGTCCAGCATGTAGTTGGCACCCGTGTACCCGATGCCCTCGAACCACAGCTGGTCGTCGACGGGGAAGGCCCGGTGCGCCTTCACGGCGCCGAGCGCCTGCCACGCGGAGCTCGCCAGAACGGTGCCGGCGCCGGACCGCTCCGGATCGCCGTACGTCCCGTAGAGCAGGAGGTCGCCGTCCGCCCTGGCGATCTGGTCGAGCGGGACCTCGAAGTCGGACTGGTCGACGTTCTGCGCGTCCGGCCGCCCGATACCCGCGTCCGACAGCACCACCCCCGGGAAGCTCTGCTTGCCGTACAGCCGGATCCCGCCGCCCTCGACGAACCGCACGAGGCTCACCTTCCGCCCGGACACCTTCGCGTCCGAGAGCGCGGCCGTCACCTGCGAGACGTGCCGCTGGTACGAGCCGACGAAGGCCGCGGCGGCCGCCTGCCGGCTCAACGCCTGGGCGTGCAGCTGGAAGTTGGCCTTCCAGGGGGCGCCCGTGGTCTGGGTGAGCACGGTGGGCGCCAGCTCCCGCAGGGCGTCGTAGCGGTCGCCGTCCCGCATCTGGTTGGACAGGATCAGGTCCGGCCGCAGCGACCGGATCGTCGCGAGGTCGGGCGCCCCGGCCGGCCCGACGTACGCGATCGCGGCCGTCCGGGACTGCGGCCAGTACTCCGGGTAGTGCGCGTCCAACGCGGGCCGCGCGGCCCCGATCGGCGCGATCCCGAGCGTCAGCGCCGAGTCGAACACGTCCGTGTCGAGCGCGACGACCCGCAGCGGCACACCCGGCACGACCACCGGCCCGACCGCGGTGTTCACCGTCACCGGAGGCACCGCCGCACCCGAACCGCCCGCCGGGACCCCGTCCGTCCCCGAGCCCCCCGCCCGATTCGTCGTACACCCGGCAAGGGCGGCCCCACCCAGCCCGACCAGCAGCGCGCGACGGGTGATCCGGTGCATCGGCGATTCCTCGGACGGTCGGACGACAGGGGAGACGAACCCTGCCGATTATGTCCGAATTGCCACCCGACACCCGCCCGCGCCGCCCGCCCCCGGAAGGACGTGGCGCGGTTTGTTCGCCGTCAGGCCGCCGTCCACGGGGCGCCGGGGACCACCAGGGGGGTGCCGGTGACAGGGTCGGGGACGACGACCGAGTCGAGGCCGAAGACCTCGCGGACCAGGTCGGCCGTCACGACCTCCGCCGGGGTGCCCTGGGCGACGATGCGGCCCTCGCGCATGGCCACCAGGTGGTCGGCGTAGCGGGCGGCCTGGTTGAGGTCGTGGAGGACGGCGACGACCGTGCGGGCGCGTTCGGCGTTGAGGCGGCGGACCAGGTCGAGGACCTCGACCTGGTGGGCGATGTCGAGGTAGGTCGTCGGCTCGTCGAGGAGCAGGACGTCGGTGCCCTGGGCGAGGGCCATCGCGATCCAGGCGCGCTGGCGCTGGCCGCCGGAGAGCTCGTCCATGCTGCGCTCGGCCAGGTCGGCCGTGGAGGTGCGCTCCAGGGCCTCGGCGACGGCGGCCTCGTCCTCCGGGGACCACTGCTGCCACCAGCTCTGGTGCGGCTGGCGGCCGCGGGCGACGAGGTCGGCGACCGAGATGCCCTCGGGGGCGGTCGGGGACTGCGGGAGCAGGCCGAGGCGCTGGGCGACCCGCTTGGTCGGGATGCGCGCCAGCTCCTCGCCGTCGAGCAGGACCGCGCCGCGGGCGGGCTTCAGGAGGCGGCCGAGGGCGCGCAGCAGCGTGGACTTGCCGCACGCGTTCGGGCCGACGATCACCGTGACCCGGCCCTCCGGCACCGTGACGTCCAGGCCCTCGACGACCGTGCGCGCCTCGTAGGCGAGGGTCAGGTCACGGGCTTCCAGCACGGCCATCAGGCACCTCCACGGCGGGATCGGACGAGCAGCCACATCAGGTAGGGCGCGCCGACCAGGCCGGTCACGACGCCCACCGGCAGTTCGGTCGGGGCGAGCAGGCGCCGGGCGATCAGGTCGGCGAGGACGACGACCAGGGCGCCGGTCAGCGCCGAGCACAGCAGCGGGACCTGCGCGGAGCGGGCGAGCCGCAGGGCGATCTGCGGGGCCATCAGGGCGACGAAGTCCACCGGGCCGGCCGCGCCCGCCGCGCACGAGGCGAGGACGGTGCCGAGCAGCGCCATGCCGAGCCGGATCCGGTCCAGCCGCAGGCCGAGGCCGACGGCGGTCGCGTCGTCGAAGGAGATCGAGCGCTGCGCCCGCGCCGCCCACAGGGCGACGGGCGCGGCGGCGAGCAGCACCCAGGCGAGCCAACCGGCCTGGTCGTAGCCGGAGCCGTTGAGGCTGCCCGTCATCCACACCTTGGCGGCCTGTGCCTGGAAGCCGTCGCCCTTGGTGAGGAAGACGGAGGTCAGCGAGGAGAGCGCGACGCTGATCCCGATGCCGATGAGGACGAAGCGCTGCGCGTGCAGCCCGCGCCGCCAGGCGAGCGCGTAGACGAGCACTCCGGCGACGAGGCCGCCGAGGACGGCCGCGTACGGGGCCTGGCCGGTGGAGCCGACGACGCCGTACGCCATGAGGCCGACGACGGTCGCGGTGGCGCCCCACGTGACGCCGACGACGTCGGGGCTGGCGAGCGGATTGCGGGCGACGGTCTGGACGAGCGCCCCGGCCAGCCCGAGCGCGGTGCCGACCAGCAGGCCGACGACGATGCGGGGCAGCCGGAACTCGCCCACCACCAGCTCGTTCGGGTTCGGCTTCCCGAGCACGACCTCGACGACGTCGACCGGCGACACGGTGGACTCGCCGAGGCACAGCGAGGCGATCACGGTGCCGGCCAGTGCCGCCAGCAGCCCGAGCGCGACGAAGGCCGAGCGCCGGTGCAGCAGGAACGACGCCCGTCCGGCCCGGACGACGGTGTAGCCGCGCAGGGAAACCGACGTCACGCCGCCACCACCTTGCGCCGCCGCACCAGCGCGACCAGCACCGGGACGCCCACGAGCGCCGTCATCACCCCGGCCGGGACCTCCGACGGCGGGAAGAGCACCCGCCCGAGCGTGTCCGCGAGGAGCAGCAGCGCCGGGCCGAGTACGGCGGAGAAGGCGAGCACCCACCGGTTGTCGGCCCCCGCGACGGCCCGCGCCGCGTGCGGGACGGCCAGGCCGACGAACGCGATCGGGCCCGCCGCCGCGACCGCGGAGCCGGTCAGCACGGTGGCCCCGAGGGCGCCCACCGCCCGGACGAGGCCCGTCTTCGCGCCGAGCCCCTTCGCGGTGTCCTCGCCGAGCGCGAGCGCGTCCAGCCCGCGCGCCACCGCGACCACGAGCACCGTCCCGACCAGCAGGAAGGGCAGCAGCTGCCAGGCCACGTCGGAGGTCCGCCCGGACAGCGAGCCGACGTGCCAGAACCGGAACCGGTCCATCGTCGCGGCGTCCGTCGTGAGCACCAGCGTGTTCAGCGACGCGATGAACGCGGAGATCGCCGAGCCGGCCAGCGCCAGCTTGACCGGTGTCGCGCCGCCGCGCCCGCGCCCGGCGAGGCCGTACACGAGCACGGTGGCGATCACGGCGCCCGCGAACCCGAACCAGACGTACCCGGTCAGCGTCGAGACCCCGAAGCCGGAGATCGCCACGACCACGCCGGCCGCCGCGCCCTGGGAGACGCCGAGGATGCCGGGGTCGGCGATCGGGTTGCGGGTGAGGCCCTGCATGACGGCCCCGGCGAGGCCGAGCGCCGCGCCGACGGCGACGCCGACGACCGTGCGCGGCACCCGCAGCTCGCGGACGACGACGGCGTCGGCGGTGTCGCCGCCGTGCAGCAGGGCGTCGAGCGTCTCGGAGAAGGGGATCGTGCGGCTGCCGGCCGAGAGGCTCAGCAGCACCGCGCCGGCCAGGACGGCCAGCGCGGCGACGAGCCACGGTATGCGGCGGTGGGAGGTCCGTCGCCGGCCGGGCGGCGGCGCGGCGGTGGTGTCGGTCATGGGCCCTCTTCCGCAGACAACTCAGGTAAACCTAAGTTCCGCCGCGAAGCCCCGGCAAATCGCCTCGTCCCCGCACCGGCCGTTGGATAGCCTGGCGCCATGCCCGCGACTTCCGCCACCCCGCTCACCGTCGGCTTCGACCTCGACATGACGCTGCTGGACACCCGGCCGGGGATCCGCGCCACGTACCTGGCGCTGTCGGCCGAGACCGGTACCCCCATCGACGCCGACCTCGTCGTCACCCGGCTCGGCCCGCCGCTGCTGGACGAGATCCGCAACTGGTTCCCCGAGGACGAGGTCGAGCGCGCCGCCGCCCGCTACCGCGAGCTGTACCGGGAGTACGCCTTCGCCCCGACCGTCGCCCTGCCCGGCGCGCACGCGGCGGTCGAGGCCGTCCGCGCGCACGGCGGCCGGGTCGCCGTGATCACCGGCAAGTACGAGCCGAACGCCCGCCTCCACCTGGAGCACGCCAAGCTGCACGCGGACGCGCTGGTCGGCGACCTCTGGGCGGAGACCAAGGGCGACGCGCTGCGCGAGCACGGAGCGACGGTCTACGTCGGCGACCACCTCGGCGACATCGTCGGGGCCCGCCGCGCGGAGGCCGTCGCGGTGGGCGTGGCCACCGGGCCGTACGGCGCGGACGAGCTGCGGGCGGCCGGCGCGGACGTGGTGCTCGCCGACCTCACCGGGTTCCCGGCCTGGCTCGCCGGGCACCTGGGCGCGTAGGGCGCGTCACGCCTGCGAGTCATGCCTGCGAGGCCGCGCGGCGCTTCTGGGCGCGCGCGTTCACGAACAGCCCGACCAGCGCGAGCAGGAAGCCCGCCGGCATCAGCATGCTGAGCCAGTACGCGGCCGTCGGCAGCGGCGTGAGGTGCAGGAACAGCGGGACGAAGGTGACCAGGGTGGCGAGCGCGCCCATGCCGAAGACGATCGCTCCGGCCCGGACGTAGGCGTCGCCGCGGTCGGCGCTCTGGCTGCTCACTTCTGCTTGCTCCTCGGGAGGTGCTCGGGGGCGCTTCGGGGTGCTCGGGGTGCCTTCGGACGTGCCCCCGGTGTCCGGGGGCGTTCCGGGCGCGAGGGGCCGCGCCGGGGCACTCCAGTCTGGCAGAGCCGGGCGGGGTGCTCCCGGCCCGGCTCCCGCCGCACCGCTTCGCAGACGAGCGGTTCGGTCACGTTGCGCAGTTTCCCGGAAGCTGGGAGTTTCGATCCCTGCTGAGCGGGGGTATGCACGGGTTGCCTAGGGGTGCGAGTGGCGCGCCCCGACTTCCCCGGAGCCGGAGGTGTGAGCCGCATGGACAGCGCTGAGCCGCGCCCAGGGCGCACCAGTACCGGCTCTCCCGTGATCGCGAGAGCCCCACGGGCCCAGGTGCCCGAGTCGCCGGACCGCGGAACTTTCGCGGAACGCGGATGAGGCAGTGACGGACCGTTAGTCTGCTCCTGACAGCGTGCTGACCATGAGCGCCCACGGGCGCCGAGCCGAGGTCGGCCCGCGCTTTCCACCACCCAGTGATCCCCGGCCAGGGCCGGGATCCCTCACACCCATTCGAGGACTGTTCGAGATGCCCACCGGCCAGGTCAAGTGGTTCAACGAGACGAAGGGCTTCGGCTTCCTGTCGCGCGACGACGGCGGCGACGTCTTCGTCCACACCAAGGCGCTGCCCACCGGTGTCACGAGTCTGAAGCCGGGCCAGCGGGTCGAGTTCGGCGTGGTCGCGGGCCACCGCGGCGACCAGGCGATGGCCGTGCAGCTGCTGGAGGCCCTGCCCTCGGTGGCCGCCGCCCAGCGCCGCAGCGCCGACGACATGGCGCCCATCGTCCAGGACCTGATCACCACGCTGGACGCGGTGCTCCCCGGCCTGCAGCACGGCCGCTACCCGGCGAAGCCGACGGGTCAGAAGCTGGCCGGCCTGCTGCGCGCGGTGGCCGACCAGTTCGACCTCTGAGCAGGGCCCCGAGGGGCGTCAGAACGCGAGCGCACCCGGGTCGAGCGGGGGTACCAGCCCCTCGGCGGCGGCCCGGGTGAGCAGCGCGCGGACGGCCGCGTAGCCCTCCTCGCCGAGGTCCGCGGTGAACTCGTTCACATAGAGCCCGATGTGCTGGTCGGCGACGGCCGGGTCCATCTCCTGGGCGTGCGCGAGCACGTACTCCCGGCTGGCCGCCGGGTCCGCCCAGGCCTGCCGGACGGACGCGCGGATCGCGTCGGTGAGCGCGCGCAGCCGCTCGGCGCCCAGCGAGCGCTTCGCGACGATCGCGCCGAGCGGGATCGGCAGGCCGGTCTCCCGCTCCCAGGCCTCGCCCATGTCGGCGAGGCTGTGCAGCCCGTACTGCCGGTAGGTGAAGCGCGCCTCGTGGATCACCAGGCCGGCGTCCACCCGGCCGTCCCGGACGGCGGGCATGATCTCGTGGAACGGCAGGACGACGATCTCGCCGAAGCCCCCCGGCACGGCCTTCGCGGCCCAGAGCCGGAACAGCAGGTAGGCGGTGGACCGCTCGGACGGCACCGCCACGGTCTTGCCGGTGAGGTCCCCGGGGGCCGCCACGCCCGGCCGGGTGAGCACCAGCGGGCCGCAGCCGCGGCCGAGCGCGCCGCCGCAGGGCAGCAGCGTGTACTCCGCCAGGACCCACGGCAGGGCGCCGTAGCTGATCTTCAGGACGTCCAGCTCGCCGCGCTCGGCCAGCCCGTTCGTGACGTCGATGTCCGCGAACGTCACCTCGGGGGCGTCGGCGCCGGGCACCAGGCCGTGCGCCCAGGCGTGGAAGACGAAGGTGTCGTTCGGGCAGGGCGAGTACGCGATGCTGAGCCGTTCAGCCACGGCCGGCCTCCTCGGTGAGTGCCTCGGCGAGGGTCTCGACGAGTGCGGGGACGGGCAGCGCGGCGAAGGCCCGCTCCAGCGCGGCCAGGGCGTCGCCGATCCGCCAGGCGGCCCGGTCGCGCGGGCCCACCGGGTTGGAGACCGTCCGCAGCTCGAAGGCCGGCACGCCGAACCGGGCGGCGGCCTCGGCCACGCCGAAGCCCTCCATCGCCTCGGCCGCGGCGCCCGGGTGGCGGGCGGTCAGGGCGGCGGCCCGCTCGGCGCTGCCGGTGACGGTGGAGACGGTCAGGACGGGCCCGGTGACGGCCCCCAGCGCCCGTGCGGCGAGCACGACGGCGGCCGGGGGAGGCGTGTGCCGGGTGGTGCCGAAGCCGAGCTCGGCGACGTCGGCGAAGCCCTCGGGGGTCTCGGCGCCCAGGTCGGCGGCGACGATCGCGTCGGCCACCACGGTCGCGCCCACCGGGGCGTGCGGGGCGAAGCCGCCCGCGATGCCGGCCGACACGACCAGCCCGTAGCGGTGGGCCGAGAGGGCAGCCGCGGCGCCGGCCGCAGCGGCGGCCGGACCGACCCCGCCCGCCAGGACGTCCACGGCCCCGGCGCGGTGCAGCTCCCCGCCCGGCAGCGGCAGCGCGTGCGCCCCGCCCGGCAGGCCCCGCAGGACCGCCTCGGCCTCGGCGGGCACCGCGACGACGACGAGCAGCCGGGCCCGCTCGGGGCCCGACTGCTCGCTGTGCCCGTCGGCGACGGCGCGCGCGGTCATCGCAGGACCGTCAGTTGTCCTGGGTGTTCAGCTGGAAGTACCAGACGGCGGTCGGGTTGTCCGAGTTCTTGTCGCCCTCGACCACGGTCACCAGCGTCTTGCCGGAGGCGTTCAGCAGCTTGCCGGCCGACTGCGAGCCCGAGTAGGTCGCGTTCTTGGCGTAGGAGAACAGGCTGTAGCGCCCGCCCTGGGCCTGCGTGCCGCCGTTGGTGAAGGCCCACCAGCCCTTGTCGGCCACGTTCGGCGAGACGCCGACGCCGACGTTGTCGCTGACGACGACGTCCGAGGTCGGGAGCGTGCCGTCCTTGAGGGCCTGGGTGGCCGTCTCCTGGCACTTCTGCTGGTCGTCCTCGGTCAGCGGGTTGCCGTCGTTCCAGCACAGCGGGTCCGCGGCGAGCGAGGAGTTGCCCACGGTCAGGGTGGCGCGGTGGCTGTTGTGCGCGGTCTGGCCGGACGCGTAGGCGATGGACCCGCCGACCGTGCCGGCGCCGATCACGACGACGGCGCCGAGGGCGGCGATGACACGGGTATCGAGGCTCATGGGTCAGAATCTACCGGGCTTCGCCGATCACGCTACGCGGGGGTCGGCAACCGCGTGTTGCCGCCCGCGCCGCTCACCCGCCGGCCGGGCACCGGTCAGGCGACCCGGGGCGCCGTCGGGTGCCGGCGCAGGCCCACCCGGAACAGCGAACGGATCGTCCACAGCAGCACCAGGCCGACCACCGAGGCGGCCACCGAGAGCCCCAGCTCGCCGTTGAGCGGCAGCAGGATGCCGACCGCGCCGCCGGCCACCCAGGACAGCTGCATCAGCGTCTCCGAACGGGCGAACGCCGAGGTCCGGACCGCCTCCGGGACGTCCCGCTGGATCAGCGCGTCCAGCGCCAGCTTGCCGAGCGAGGCCGCCATGCCGGCCGTCCCGGCGATCATGATCACCGTCACGACGCCGTACCAGAGGGCCGAGGCCGCCGTCGCGCACGTCGCGAGCAGCAGCATCGCGGTGACCGTCGCCTCCGGGCCGCGCGTGCGCAGCCACGAGCCCAGGACGGAACCCAGTGCGTTGCCCGTGCCCGCCGCCAGGGCGACCAGGCCCAGCGCCAGCGTGGGCCGCAGGCCGCCGATCGGCTCCTCGCGCAGCAGGAACGCCAGGAACATCACCAGGAAGCCGACCAGCCACTTCATCGCCGCCATCGCCCGCAGCGCCAGCACCACCGACGGGCCGACCGTGCGCAGCGAGGTCTTGACCGGCGGCGGCTTGTGGTGGATCAGGTGCGAGCCCTCGGTGTGCACCTCGGCGTGCAGCACGGCCCGCTGCTCGCCCTTCGCCGAGTCCACCGTGTGCGGCAGGTGGAAGGCCATCAGGGTGCCGATCACGAAGACCAGGAACGCCCCGCGCAGCGGCCAGCCGGGCCCGATCAGGTGCAGCAGCCCGCCCACCGCGGCGGCCACGCCGGTGGCCAGCAGACCGGCCAGGGTGACCCGGGAGTTCGCCTTCACCAGGGACAGCCGGTGCGGCAGCAGCCGGGGCACCACGACGCTGCGCACCACGCCGTACGCCTTGGACGCCACCAGCACGCCGAGCGCCTCGGGGTACAGCGCGATGCCGCCGCCCGAGATCACCCCGGCCATCGTCCAGGCCAGGACCGCCCGGGCCAGCATCGACATCGCCATGGCGGCGCGGCGGCCGTGCGGCAGGCGGTCCAGCAGCGGGCCGACCACGGGGGCGAGGACGGCGAACGGGGCCATCGTGATCAGCAGGTAGAGCGCCACCCGGCCGCGCGCCTCGCCGGTCGGGACGGAGAAGAAGATCGTCGAGGCCAGGGCGATGGTGATCAGCATGTCGCCGAAGGAGTTCAGCGCGTGCAGCTCGATCAGCTTCGCGAGGCCCGACTCGCCCGCGCCCTCGGCCGACGTGGCCCGGCGGATCCGGCGGCCGGTGCCGTGCACCACCCGGCCGGTGCGGGCGCCGGCGGCGGAGGCGCCGCGGACGAGGAAGTTGCGGTGGGGGCCGGGGGGCTCCTCCACGTCCGCGTCGGGGTCCTCGCCCGGGTGCCCGTTGACCGGGCCGTCGCCGTGCTTCGTGAGGTCGACCAGGGCGGGCGCGGACGTCCCGGAACCGTCCGCCGGCTGCGGTTCGCCCGCAGGGTGGACCGGGGGCTGCTGTCGCGGCACCGCGTTCGTCTCGTCCGGGCCGTCGGCCTGCGAGGCGCGCAGTGCGTGCTGCGACGGGTTTTCGTCCGCCACAAGGCCATCCTGCCCCAGATTCGCTTCTGCGACGCGGGATTCCGCTCCGCTCGGCGCGGCCCCCGGAGGTCCGCCGGAGCCCCGGACTGTGCCGGGGCGCCGACCGACGGGTAGCCTGCCCAAGGTCCGCCCGCCCGGGTCCCACGGCGCCGGCAGGCCCGGACGAGCGGCGCGGTCGGTACCCGCGGCGGCCTCCGGTCGCGCAGAATGGACGAGGTACCCCGAGCCGCGACGGAACAGGCAACACGCCGTGGGCGACAGAAGAACTGGGAGAGAATCGACGCCGTGAGTGCTGCGATGCGAAGCCGTACCCCCGATCGGCTCTGTGCAGAGGCCGTCGAACTCGCCCGCCAGGCCGCCGAAGAGGCGGTCGGAGCGGAAGCCGTCGGGACGCACCTGGGTGTCCAGGCGGACGCCGACCGTGTCGTCACCCACAGCTTCGAGTGCCTCGACGCGGCCTACCGCGGCTGGCACTGGGCGGTCACCGTCGCCCGCGCCCCGCGCGCCAAGAACGTCACCCTCGACGAGGTCGTCCTGCTGCCGGGCCCCGACGCCGTCCTCGCCCCCCAGTGGGTGCCGTGGAGCGAGCGCCTGCGCCCCGGCGACATGGGACCCGGCGACCTGCTCCCCACCGACGCCGACGACCTGCGCCTGGAGCCCGGCTGGACCGGCGAGGACGAGCCCGCGCCGAACTCCGCGGTGGCGCAGGCCGCCGAGGAGGACGTCGTCGTCAGCGACACCGGCGTCCAGCCGGCCCCGGTCCGCGCGCAGATCAACGCCGTCGCCGAGGAGCTCGGCATGGGCCGCAGCCGGGTGCTCTCCCGGCTCGGCCTGCACCTGGCCGCCGACCGCTGGGAGAAGGCGCACGGCCCGCAGACCCCGATGGCGCAGGCCGCGCCCGCCTCGTGCAACAGCTGCGGCTTCCTGATCCCGATCGGTGGCTCGCTCGGGCAGGCCTTCGGCGTGTGCGGCAACGAGTTCGGACCGGCCGACGGGCAGATCGTCTCCTTCGCGTACGGCTGCGGCGGGCACTCCGAGGCGGCCGTGATCCCGGCTCCGCCGGCGCCGTCCGAGCTGATCCTGGACGAGCTGGTGGTCGAGCCGATGCAGCTCCACCCGGACCGCGCCTCCGGCTCGGTCGAGCCGGACGCCCCGGCCGAGGAGCTCGGCCACTCCTGACGCGTGCCGCTCCGGCCCGTCCCGCCGCACCGGCGGGGCGGGCCGTGGTGTCTTCTGGACGCCTCCGGCGGGGTGGGCGAGGGTTTGAGGTGGTGTGGGCCCTGCGCGGGGGCGGGCCGAGGTGTCTTCCGGGGCGCCTCTGGTGGGGGTGCGGGCAGGGTCCGGGCCCGGGGTGGCGCGGGCCGTGGTCGGGAGCAGTCGGTGGGGCAGGGAAGAATGCCCTACGACGTACAGGGCGGCGGAAGGCGGCAGGTCCAGTGGAACCTCGGATCATCGGCAGCGGCACGGACGAGCACCTCGCGGACCCCTTCGGGAGTGCCGTGCTGCGCCGACGCGTGCTGGACGCCTGGGCCGCCTCGCCGGCCCGGTTCCGGGAGGACGCCAACGCCGAGGAGGAGCTCGCCCTCGGCGGCTACCGCGACCGGCTGGTCGTCGAGTTGGCGCAGAACGCCGCCGACGCCGCCGTCCGCGCCGGGCGCGGCCCCGGCCGGCTGCGGCTGACCCTCGCCGACGGCGTGCTCGCCGCCGCCAACACCGGCGCCCCGCTCGACGCCGCCGCCGTCGAGTCGCTGTCCACCCTGCGCGCCTCCTCCAAGCGCGGCGAGGCGCCCAGCGTCGGCCGGTTCGGCGTCGGCTTCGCCGCCGTCCTCGCCGTCACCGATGAGCCCGCCGTGCTCGGCGCCGCGGGCGGCGTCCGCTGGTCGCTCGGCGAGGCCCGCGCGCTCGCCGAGGCTCAGCCCTCGCTCGCCGACGAGCTGCGCCGCCGCGACGGTCACGTCCCGCTGCTGCGGCTGCCGTTCGCGGCCGAGGGCCCGGCCCCCGAGGGCTACGACACGGTGGTCGTGCTGCCGCTGCGCGACGCCGCCGCCGAGGACCTGACGCGCCGCCTGCTGCTCGCCGTCGACGACGCGCTGCTGCTCACCCTCCCCGGCCTCGCCGAGATCGTCGTGGAGACCCCGGACGGCACCCGCACGCTCACCCGCACCGCCTCCGAGCCGCGCCCCGACGGCGTCACCGAGGTGACCGTCACGGACGACGAGGGCGGCCGCCCCCGGCAGACGCTCTGGCAGACCGTCGGCGCCTCCGGCCGGCTCGATCCCGAGCTGCTCGTCGACCGCCCCACCGAGGAGCGCGCCCGCCCGTACTGGACGGTCACCTGGGCCGTCCCGGTGGCCGAGGACGGCACCCCGCAGCTGCCCGGCGTCCTGCCCGTCCTGCACGCGCCGACGCCGAGCGACGAGCCGGTCGGCCTGCCCGCGCTGCTCATCGCCTCGTACCCGCTGGACTCCACCCGCCGGCACGTCGCCCCGGGACCGCTCGCCGCCTTCCTGACCGAGCGCGCCGCCGACAGCTACGCCGACCTGCTGCGCGCCCGCGGCGGCGACCTGGGCTCGCTCGGCCTGGTGCCCGGTCCGCTCGGCGACGGCGCGCTGGACAACGAGCTGCGCGGGGCGATCCTCCAGCGGCTGCCCGGCACGCCGTTCCTGCCGCACCCGGCGCCGGTCGAAGAGGGCACGCCCGCGCTGCGGCCCCGGGACGCGACGCTGCTGGAGGGCGCGGACGGCTCGGTGGTCGAGGCGCTGGCGCCGATCTTCCCCGGTCTGCTGCCGGCCGGTCTGGAGCGCCGCACCGAGCTGCGCGTGCTGAACGTGCGCCGGGTGCCGCTCGCCGAGGTGGTCGACCAGCTCGGCGGCCTGGACCGCGAGCCCGCCTGGTGGCGCAACCTGTACGCGGCGCTCGGCGCGGCCGACCCGGAGGCGCTCGGCGCGCTGCCCGTCCCGCTCGCCGACGGCCGGACGGTCACCGGGCCGCGGCGCGTCCTGCTGCCCTCCGACGCCGCCGACTGGGCGGCCTTCCCCGGCTACCCCGAGTCGCTGGCCGGGGCGCTCGCCGCGCTCGACCTGCGGCTCGCCCACCCGGAGGCGTCGCACCCGCTGCTGGCCAAGCTGGGTGCCGGCACCGCGACCCCGGCCGGCGTGCTGGACACGCCCGAGGTGCGGGCCGCCGTCGCCCGCTCCTTCGAGGTGGCCGAGGACGACCTCGACGCCGCCCTCGAACTGGCCGACGCCGTCCTGGCGCTGGTCAGGGCCGCAGCCCCGGCCGTCGGCGAGCACCCGTGGCTGGCCCGGCTGGCGCTGCTCGACGACGAGGGCGAGCCCGCCCGGGCCGGCGAACTCGTGCTCCCCGGCAGCCCGTTCGCGGCCCTCGCGCGCGAGGAGGACGCCGGCTGGGTGGACGACGACCTGCTGGAGCGCTGGGGCCCCGACGTGCTCGGCGCGGTCGGCGTGCTGGCCGACTTCGTCCTGGTCCGGGCCGAGGACGTCGTGCTCGACCCGGACGACCTGGAGCGCCTCGACCCGACCGTCCCCGCCGACCGCGCGGCCGGCGGCCACCCCACCGGCCTGCTCGACGAGGCACCGGACGGGCTCGCCGAGTGGGCCGAGGACGCGCTCGACGCCCTGCACGCCGACGACGGCGACACCGTGGGCGTGCCGCCGGTGGCCGCTGAGCTGCTGGCCGTCCGCGACCTTGACCTGATCGACGACGACGCCTGGCCCGAGGCGCTCGCCGCGCTCGCCCGCCCGCCGTACCGGGACGCCGTCGTCAACCCCGTCCGCACCCTGCTGCCGAACGGCTCGTACGCCGACCTGCCGCCGTACACCGCGTGGTGGCTGCGCGACCACCCGGTGCTGGACGGCCGCGAGCCGGCCGGCCTGCGCGCCGCCGGGGCGGACCCGCTGCTGCGCGGCCTGTACGACGAGGCCCGCACCACACTGGACGAGCAGTTCCTGCACGCCCTCGGCGTGCGGACGACGCTCGCCGCGCTGCTCGCCGAACCGCACGGGCCGGACGAGGTCCTGGACCGGCTCACCGACCCGGACGCCGAGGTCGGCCACCGCCAGCTGCACGGCATCCACAGCGCGCTGGCCCGGGTCGACGCCGGGCGGATCGAAGCCCTGGACGTCGTACGGGCGTTGCCGCCGCTGGACCCGGAGACCGGCCGCCGCCCGGCGCACACGGTGGTCGTCGACGCCACCGAGGCGGTCGTCGCGGACGCCCCCGACCTCGTCCAGCTCCTGCACTCCCACCCGCTGCTGCCGGTCGCCCCGGCGCTCGCGGCGGACCTCGCCGAGCGCCTGCACGTGTCGCTGGCCAGCGAGGTGGCGGGCGGGCGGGTGCTCTCCGAGGGCGTGCTGCACCGGGTGCCGGCCGTGGTGCGGGAGCTGCTGCCCGGCTGCCCGGTGGCGTACGAGGAGCACGAGGAGCTGCTCGTCGTCGGCCCGGACGGCAACGAGGCCGCGGTGGACTGGCGCCTGGACCGCGAGGCGGACGCGCCCGAGCCGCCGTACGACCCGGACACGGCCGAGGCCGGCGACGAGGACGACGAGTTCGAGGTGCCGCCGGTGCCGGGCCTGCTGCACGCGGCCACCCCCGAGGGGCTGGCGGCCGGGCTGGCCTGGTCGGTCGGGCAGTGGCACCGGCGGTTCGAGGTGCTGGCCGCGCTCAGCGAGCCGGACCGGGCCTACGAGCTGTCCGCGGCACGGGACTTCGAGGGCTGAGCGGGGCGGGCGGGCCGAGCGGGCCGGGCACGGCCGAGTCCGTTGCCCGGTGTCAGCGGGTCCGTCCGTCGGGGCGGGCCCGCAGCCGCAGGTAGAGCGTGACGGTGACGGTCAGCCAGACCACGCCGAGCGTCAGCATCCCGGCGGCCCGCAGCGACGGCTCGGACCTCGGAAGCACGTGCAGGACCGTCATCGCCAGGGCCGGCGGCGTGACCGCCAGCAGCCCGCCCAGGAAGGCGATGAACGCCTCCAACTCCCCACCCCTGCGCGCCATCCGGCACCCCCTCTCGGGGGCATGTTAGGCCGGACGAGGACGCCGCGTCACTCGTAGCCGCGGCGTTTCATGAAGCGCCAGGCGATTTCCAGGGCCATGCAGCAGATCACCGCGATGCCGACGCCCGTCCACGGGTCGCGGATGCCGACCAGGCGGAGCTGGAAGAAGTCGGACAGCCACGGGACCAGCAGCACCAGCGAGAACGCGCCGCCCATCGTGCCGATCAGCAGCAGGCGCCACCAGTTGTACGGGCGGGCGACGATGGCGAGCACCCAGATGGCGATCAGGAACAGCGTCAGCGTGGCCACGCTGGTGTCGGCCTTGAGGTCCGTCGCGTGGTTCGCCCTGGCCAGCGCGTAGGCCACGAACGTCCCGGTGCCCGCGATGGCGCCGCCCGGGATCGCCAGCCGCAGCACGCGTTTGACGAAGCCGGTGCGGGCGCGCTCGTTGTTGGGGGCGAGCGCGAGGAAGAAGGCCGGCACGCCGATGGTGAGCGTGGACAGCACGGTCGAGTGCCGGGGCAGGAACGGGTACGGCGAGTGGGTGAAGATCACCAGCAGCGCCAGCAGGACCGAGTACACGGTCTTGACCAGGAACAGCCCGGCGACGCGCTCGATGTTGCCGATCACCCGGCGGCCCTCGGCCACCACCGAGGGGAGCGTCGCGAAGGAGTCGTTCAGCAGCACGATCTGGGCGACCGCCTTGGTCGCGTCGCTGCCGGTGCCCATCGCCACGCCGATGTCCGCGTCCTTGAGCGCGAGCACGTCGTTGACGCCGTCGCCCGTCATGGCCACCGTGTGCCCGAGCGACTGCAGCGCGCCGACCAGCTCGCGCTTCTGCTGCGGGGTGACGCGGCCGAACACGCTCGTGCGATCGGCGGCGTCGGCGAGCGCCTCCGGCTCGGTCGGCAGCGTGCGGGCGTCCAGCGGCTGGTCCGCGCCGGGCAGGCCGAGGTGGGCGGCGACCGCGCCGACCGAGACCGCGGCGTCGCCGGAGATCACCTTCGCCCGGACCTGCTGCCCCTCGAAGTACCGCAGCGTGGCCGCCGCGTCCTCGCGCAGCCGCTGCTGAAGCACCACCAGGGCCAACGGTGTGAGGCCCGCCGCCGGGTCGGGGGAGTCCAGCGGGACGGGATTGCGGCCGATCAGCAGCACCCGCAGGCCCTTGGCGCCCAGCTCGTCCACCTCGGCGAGCGCCGGGTGGCCGGCGGGCAGCAGGACGTCGGGGGCGCCGAGCAGCCAGGTGGCCTCGCCGCCCTGCGGCTCCAGCAGCTGCACGCCGCTCCACTTGCGGGCGGAGGAGAACGGCATGGCCTCGATCACGCGCCAGCCGTTCGCACCGCCCGCGGCCCCGGTCATGGTCCGGGAGCCGTCCCCGTAGGCGGCGATGACGGCCTGCATGGACGGGTTCGGCCGGGCGTCGGCCCCGGCCATCACGCCGAGCGCGTGCTCGATCGTCCGCGGCCCGACCGCCCCGGGCACGCCGTCGGAGATCACGCGCAGGTCGATCACGTCCATGCCGCCCTCGGTGAGCGTGCCGGTCTTGTCCAGGCACACCGTGTCGACCCGGGCCAGCCCTTCGATCGCGGGCAGCTCCTGCACCAGGCACTGCTTGCGCCCGAGCCGGATCACGCCGATCGCGAAGGCGACCGAGGTGAGCAGCACCAGGCCCTCCGGGACCATCGGCACGATGCCGGCCACCATGCGGCGCACCGCCTCGCGCCAGTCCCGGCCCTCGACGGCCAGCTGGCTGATGATCAGGCCGATCGCGGTCGGGACCAGCAGGTAGGTGATGAACCGCAGGATGCTGTTGATGCCGGTGCGCAGCTCCGACTTCACCAGCGTGAACCGGCTCGCCTCCTCGGCCAGTTGCGCCGCGTACGCCTCGCGCCCGACCTTCGTCGCGGTGAACGCGCCCGCGCCGGCCACCACGAAGCTGCCGGACATCACCTGGTCGCCGGGCTGTTTGAGGACGGGGTCGGGCTCGCCGGTCAGCAGCGACTCGTCGATCTCCAGGCCGTCCGCCTCGGTGACCTCGCCGTCGACGATCACCTTGTCGCCGATGCCGAGCAGCACGGTGTCGTCGAGCACGATCTCGCCGACGCCGATCTGCTGGACGGTGCCGTCCCGGCGCACCTGCGGGCGGGCCTCGCCGATCAGGGCCAGGCTGTCCAGGGTCTTCTTGGCGCGCAGCTCCTGGATGATGCCGATCGCCGTGTTGGCGACGATGACCAGGCCGAACAGGCCGTCCTGGATCGGGCCGACGACCAGGATGATCCCGAACATCACGCCGATGATCGCGTTGAACCGGGTGAAGACGTTGGCCCGGACGATCTCCTTGGCGGAGCGGCTGGAGCGCACCGGGACGTCGTTGACCTGTCCGCGCGCGACCCGCTCGGCCACCTCCGCGCCGCTCAGCCCGCCGCGCCGGCCGGGCAGCAGGCCGAGGGGGTGCGCACCGTCGGGGCGGTCGCCGTCGCCGGGCTGCTCTTCCGCGGAGTGGGCAGGCTGCGTCATGGCACCGACTCTACGGGTGCCTTATGTCCGATGCGTGCTACTAAAGGCCTATTCGGTCCGACCGGGTGGCCGGGGTCTACGCGGCCCCGTCCGGGCCCGTCCCTTCGGGGTGCGCGGCAGCCGCGGCCTCGGCGGCGCGGCTGCGGGCGATCGCGTCCCGGCGGGCGCGGCAGTACCAGAGGCCGATCAGGCCGAGCAGTCCGCCGGACAGGCAGACCCAGGGCCAGGTGCCGTGGCCGTGGTCGGAGAGGGTGCCCTGGAACGGCAGCAGCACCAGGAAGGCGACGAACCACAGCACCGTGCCGCCGCCGACGATCGCGACGTCGTTGGCCTCCAGCGGCGGAGGGGAGGGGTGCAGCGGGGTCTTGGGCATGGGGCCTAGCGTACGGGGCGCGGGTCCGGCGGGGGCCATCCGGCGTCCGCTCGGGGCCGCGTGCGGCTCTACGCGCGAAGATAGCGCGGGTTCGATCCGGAAACCATACTTTTAGTTCTGCGCCCGGCCACCGTCGACCAGGGCGTTCACCCCCCTCCTCCGCCCCCCACAGAGGACGCACGCATGCCTGTGGTCCAGCCGACCACCGAGTCGCCCGAGCCCGCCGACACCGCGCCCGAGCCGCCCTCCGGCGCCCTGGACCGCTACTTCCGGATCAGCGAGCGCGGCTCCACCCTGCCGCGCGAGATCCGCGGCGGCGTGGCCACGTTCTTCACCATGGCCTACATCCTGGTGCTCAACCCGATCATCCTGGCCAGCGCCACGGACCTGAACGGGACCCACCTGGACAGCGCCCAGCTGGTCACCGCGACCGCCCTCACCGCGGGTCTCACCACCCTGCTGATGGGCGTCATCGGCAATGTGCCGATCGGCCTGGCCGCCGGCCTCGGCGTCAACACCATCGTGGCGCTCCAGCTCGCGCCCAGGATGACCTGGCCGGACGCGATGGGCATGGTCGTCCTGGCCGGCTTCGCGATCATGCTGCTGGTCGCCACCGGGCTGCGCGAGCGGGTCATGAACGCCGTGCCGCTCGGGCTGCGCAAGGCCATCGCGATCGGCATCGGCCTGTTCATCAGCCTCGTCGGGCTGGTCGACTCCGGCTTCGTCAGCCGCATCCCGGACGCCGCCCACACCACCGTGCCGCTCCAGCTCGGCGGCAGCGGCCACCTGCTCGGCTGGCCGGTCCTGGTGTTCGTCGTCGGCCTGCTGCTCACCCTCGTCCTGGTGATCCGCAAGGTGCCCGGCGCGATCCTCATCAGCATCGCGGTCAGCACCGCCGTCGCCGTCGTGATCGACAAGTTCGCCGACATCCCGGCGCTCAAGTGGGGCCTGACCGTCCCGGCGTGGCCCGGCAACCCGGTCGCCGCCCCGGACTTCGGCCTGGTCGGCAAGGTCAGCCTGTTCGGCGGCTTCGAGAAGGTCGGCGTGCTGACCGGCGCGCTGTTCGTCTTCACCGTGCTGATGTCGTGCTTCTTCGACGCGATGGGCACCATCCTCGGCGTCGCCGACGAGGCCCACCTGCTCGACGAGAAGGGCGACCTGCCGGGCATCAACCGGATCCTCATGGTCGACGGCATCGCCACGGCGGCCGGCGGCGCCACCTCCGCGTCCGCGAACACCTGCTTCGTCGAGTCCACGGCCGGCGTCGGCGAGGGCGCCAGGACCGGCTTCGCCTCGATCGTCACGGGCCTGCTCTTCGTGGTGGCGCTCTTCCTCACCCCGCTCGCCACCATGGTCCCCGCGCAGGCCGCCACCCCGGCCCTGGTCACCGTCGGCTTCCTGATCCTGGCCAACTCGATCAAGGAGATCGACTGGGCCGACTACACGATCGCGATCCCGGCGTTCCTGACGATCGTGATGATGCCCTTCACGTACTCGATCACCAACGGCATCGGCTTCGGCTTCGTCGCCTTCTGCATCCTGCGCATCGCCGCGGGCCGCGGCCGCGAGGTCCCGATCCCGATGTACGCGGTCGCGGGCGTCTTCGCCTTCTACTACCTGATGCCGGCCCTCGGCCTGCTCTGAGCCTGCTTCGCCGGGTTTCCGGCGGCCCCGCACCCCTTGGGTGCGGGGCCGTATTCGATATCGAGAATGTTCCTGGACTGATATCGTTTTCTTGTTGTCGATCGAGGGAGAGGGCCATGGCTCGCACGGTGATCGATCTCGACGATGACCTTCTCGCCGAGGCGCAGCGCTTGTTCGGCACGACGACGAAGGTCGCCACGGTCAATGCGGCGCTGTTGGAGGCCGTGAAGCTGGCCAGGCGGATAGAGCTGGCCGATGCCATCGCCAACGGGGAGTTCGACCTCCTCGGGGAGCCGGGCAAGTCGGCTGCCGCGTGACCCGAGAGCGCTACCTGATCGACAAGTCGGCCCTGGCGCGCTGGGGCAAACCGGCGGTGCGGCCGGTTCTCGACGATCTCTCGCAGCGGGCGCTCCTCGCGGTGAGCGCCGCGGTCGAGATGGAGGTCCTGCACAGCGCCCGGAGTGCGGCGGAAGCGGACCGGCTGAGCCACCTGCTCCGGGGGTTCGACTACCTGCCGTGCACCGATGAGGTCTGGGACCGGGCGAAGGACATCCAGCGTCGTGCGCTGTTCCGCGGGAACCATCGCGCCCTGTCGATGGCCGACCTGCTGATCGCCGCGACGGCGGAACGGCACGGGGTCACGGTCCTGCACTACGACGGCGACTACGACATGATCGCGTCCATCACCGGGCAGCCCACTCGCTGGGTCGTGCCGGGCGGTACGGCCGACTGAACTACCTGATGCCGGCCCTCGGCCTGCTCTGAGCGCCGTACGCCCCGCCCGCGGCCCCGTCCTCCTCCGTGGAGGGCGGGGCCGCGGTGTGTTTCGGCCGGGCTACTGGACGCAGAACTCGTTGCCCTCGGGGTCGGCCATCGTCGTCCATTCGCCGCCGTTCTCCTTCACGTGGCGCAGGACGGTGGCGCCGAGGGACCGCAGGCGGGTGACGGTGGCCTCGCGGGCTCCGGGGCCGGGGTGGAGGTCGAGGTGGAGGCGGTTCTTCGTCTCCTTGGGCTCGGGGACGGCCTGGAAGAGGATGCGGCGGCCCAGGCCGGTGCCGGTGGCCGGGTCGAACGGGTCGTCCGGGTGGCGGACGGCGAGCAGGGCGCGGAACGCGGGGCGGCCCTCGAACTCGGTCACGGCCTCCGCGGGGAGGGCGCCGGCCGCGAGGAGGCGGGTGACCAGGGCGCTGTTGTCCTCGACCGCGTAGTCGAGGGCGGCGGCCCAGAAGGCGGCCTGGCGGAGCGGATCGGCGCAGTCGACGACGAGTTTCCAGTGCAGCGGCATGTAACCGGTTATATCGGTTACCGGTCGAGGGAGACAATCGGACGCGTGGGAAAGGTGTCAAAAATGTGACTGTGTACCGGAGTTGGCCGGGGGCATACTGCCTGGACGGGGCGACGGGGAGGGGGCTCGACCGATGGTGCAACAGGATCCGCCCGGGGGAGACGAGGCCAAGCTGCTGCCGGACCTGTTCTGGACGGCGGACAAGGCCTCGCTGGACGGACAGCGCGAGACGCTCCGGTGGTACCGCGGGCTGATCGCGATGCTGGTGATCGCCGCCGTGATCGGCTCGTTCCCGGGCCCGGACAAGGCGGGCGACGGCGACATCGCGCCGCTCTTCTCGGTGGTGGCCTTCCTGGTCGCCGGCTACTTCTGGTCCCGGCTGCGCCGCAGCAACCCGCAGGGCCGCTGGTACGAGGCCAGGGCCGCGGCCGAGTCGGTGAAGACGCTCGCCTGGAAGTACTCGGTGCGCGCCCGCCCGTTCGACGGCGAGGCGGACTCGCCCGACGTGGACCGCGGCTACCTGCTGCAGCTCGAAGACGTGATGCGGGCCTTCGAGGACCCGGAGATCGTGCCGCCCGGCACCGTCCCCGAGATCACCCCCGAGATGCGGCTGGCCAGGGCCGGCTCGCTGACCGCCCGGCGGACGCTCTACCTGCGCACCCGGGTCGAGAGCCAGCGCACCTGGTACCGCTCCCGGGCCGAGGCGTGCGAGTCGCAGGCCGTGTCGTGGGGGCTCGGCATCGCGGTGCTGATCATCATCGGCGCGGCGGCGGCCATCGCGCAGGCGACCGGCGCGCTGCAGGTGCACGTCTTCGGCGCCAGCTCCGCCGCGGCCGCGTCGATCATCGCCTGGACGCAGCTCAAGCAGCTCCGCCCGCTGGCCGCCGCCTACCAGCTGGCCGCCCGCGAGCTGGAGAACGTCGGCAACCAGCTGTCCGACCTCGACCCCCGGGCGCCGGACGCGGAGACCCGCTGGGCCCGCCTGGCCGCCGAGGCCGAGGACGCGGTCTCCCGCGAGCACACCACCTGGCGGGCCCGCCGGGCCTTTCCCCGCTAACCCGACGGAGGCGAACGCGGGAGGTCAACTCCGGGGAGGGGCTGGGGAGATCCCGCGAAGCGTGCGCCATGCCGGGGCCACAGGTGTGCAGGGTGCGTGAGGGTCGGGCGGGGACGGGCCGACCGTAATCATTACGTGTCCATGCCCTGGTTTCATCGCCTCCGCGCGCGACCCCCAGTCCCCGTCGGAGGCCCCCTTGCGCATTCTCCTGATCGCCAGTGCGTTCAACAGCCTGACCCAGCGCGTCCACACCGAACTGCGCGGGCGCGGCCACCAGGTCGCCGTCCAGCTCGCCCTCGGCGACGAACAGGTGCGGGCCGCGGTGGACCGGACCGATCCCGAGCTGATCGTCTGCCCGATGCTCACCAAGGCCGTTCCGGAGGACGTCTGGCGTGCCCGGACCGTCCTCATCGTGCACCCCGGCCCCAAGGGCGACCGCGGCCCGTCCTCGCTGGACTGGGCGATCACCGAGGGCGCCGAGCGCTGGGGCGTCACCGTCCTGCAGGCCGTCGGGGAGATGGACGCGGGCGACATCTGGGCGTCGGTCGAGTTCACCGTCCCCGCGTGCGGCAAGAGCGAGCTGTACCGCAACGAGGTGGCCGACGCCGCCGTCGAGGCCGTCCTGCTGGCCGTCCAGCGTCACGAGGGCGGGCTGTTCACCCCCGAACCGCTCGACTACGACCGGCCCGACGTGCGCGGCCGGCTGCGCCCGTTCCTGCGGCAGGACGCGCGCCGGATCGACTGGTCCGCCGACGACACCGCCACCGTGCTCCGCAAGCTCCGCGCCGCCGACTCCCAGCCCGGCGTGCTCGACGAGCTGTACGGCCGCGATTTCTTCCTGCACGGCGGCCACCCCGAGGACGAGCTGCGCGGCCCCGTGCCCGGCGAGGTGCTCGCGACCCGCGACGGCGCGATCTGCCGGGCCACCGTGGACGGCGCGGTGTGGATCCCGCAGCTGCGCCCGCGCCGCACCCCGGGCGGGCCCGCCACCTTCAAGCTGCCCGCCGCGACGGTGCTCGCCGACGAGCTGCACCGCGTCCGCGAGGTGCCGGTGACCCCGGCCGAGGCGGCCCGCCGCGACACCTGGTCGGAGCTGCGCTACCACGAGGACGGCGACGTCGGCTTCCTCGAATTCGCCCACACCGGCGGGGCGATGAGCACCGAGCAGTGCCGCCGCCTGCTCACCGCCTACCGCGCGGCCGCCGACCGGCCCACCTCGGTGCTGGTGCTCGGCGCGGCCCGGGACTTCTACTCCAACGGCATCCACCTCAACGTCATCGAGGGCGCGTCCTTCCCGGCGCTGGAGTCGTGGGAGAACATCAACGCGATGGACGACCTGGTCGCGGCGATCCTCACCACGACCGACAAGCTGACCGTCTCGGCGCTCGCCGGGAACGCCGCCGCGGGCGGGCTGATGCTGGCGATCGCCGCCGACGAGGTGTGGTGCCGCGAGTCGGCGGTGCTCAACCCGCACTACCGGCTGATGGGCCTGTACGGCTCCGAGTACTGGACGTACACCCTGCCGCGCCGGGTCGGCGCCGAGTGGGCGGAGCGGCTGACCACCGAGGCGCTGCCGGTCGGGGCCGAGCAGGCCCGCCGGATCGGCCTGGTGGACCGCACGGAGGGCGGGGACGCGGCCGGTTTCCGCCGCTGGACGGTCCGTGAGGCGGCCCGCCTCGCCGCCTCGCCGGAGCTCACCGCGCGGCTGGTCGACAAGAAGCGCCGGTTGGCCGCGGACGACGAGGAGCGCCCGCTCGCCGACTACCGGGCGGAGGAGCTCCGGCGCATGCACGCCAACTTCTACCGCGCGGGCGAGCCGTACCACGGGCTGCGGCGGGACTTCGTCCGCAAGGTGTGCCCGGTGGCCACGCCGGAGCACTTGACCGGGCTGCTCGGCGGGCCCGAGTAGCGGGACGCGAAAGCGGAGGCCGGGCCCGGTGGGTTCGGGCCCGGCCTCCGCCGTGCGTGCGCTGAGTGTCGGCGAGCACTCAGAGCCGGCGAGCGCTCAGCGCCGGCGTGCGGCCAGTGGTGCGGCGTGGCCGACGACGACGGGCTGGGTGACGCTCTTGCTCGGCGACACCGCGAAGGCGAGCGCGCCGAAGAACACGTAGCAGCCGAGCCCGACCCCGAGCGGGAAGATGAACTCCAGCGCCATCACGCCGCCCTGGGTGTTCTGCGAGAAGTCGAGTTCGACGGAGAGCGCCGACATGCCCGTGTAGTGCATCGCGCACACGGCGACGCCCATCACCGGCGCCGCCGCCAGGACGGCCAGCGTGCCGCGGATGTTCAGCGCGGCCCAGAGCGCGGCCGTCGCCGCGAACACCGCGATGCCGATGGACAGCCCGACCGTCGTGCGGTCGTAGTGCACGTGCCCGGGCAGGACCATCGCGGCCATGCCGAGGTAGTGCATCGCCGCGACCCCGAGGCCCGTGGTCAGGCCGCCGGCGAGCAGCGACAGCACCGGGCGCCTGCTGTACCCGACGGTGAACAGGCCGACGCCGACGACGATGATCGCGACCACGAGGCTGAGCACCGTCGGCCCGGGCCGGTAGGTGATGTCGACGCCGCTGACGGAGAAGCCGAGCATCGCGATGAAGTGCATGGACCAGATTCCGGCGCCGAGCGAAGTGGCCGCGAAGAGCAGCCAGTTGACCCGGGTGCGGCCCTGGGAGACGAGCGCCCAGCGGGCGCTGCGCAGGGCGACGAACGAGCCGAGGCAGGCGACGAAGTACGAGACCGCCGGTGTTATCCAGCCGTGGTCGGCATGGTGGATCTCACCCAATGACAGCTCCCTGGACGGATGAGGGGGGAAGAGGGCGCCAGGGCTCGGGCGGACGCGGGACTGCCGGGAGGAACGGGACGGCCGGTGGGGCGCGTGGGAAGGCGTGCGCAGTGGGCACGGACGGGGTCCGCCGGGGGGAGACCTGGCATGGTGCCCCTGACATGTGGTGCCCCTGACAACGGGGCCCTGACAACCGGGACAGTAACCACTGCCCGGCGGTCGCACAAGGTTCGGCGTTTTCGTGAAGTCCCAGGTCAGCGTGGGCCTTTACGGGGCCTGCATGATCTTGGCACCAATCCCTGACACCCTCTGCGCAGGTCCGCCGGGCCCGTTCGTGGGTTAGTCCAGGGGGGCTAGCCCGAACGGGTGGCCGGCTGGGTCGATCAGCACCTTGAGCGTGCGGCCGTGCTGGTACGTCGGCTCGGTGGCGCCGAGCTCCAGGGCCCGGCCGATGGCCTCGTCGAGGTCGTCGACGTAGAAGTCGAGGTGGAAGTGCTTGCCGCCGTCCGGTTCCGTCCAGGGCTCCGGGCGGTAGCCGGTGACCCGTCCGAAGGCCAGCGGGCTGCCGCCCTCGGGGTTGTCGAGGATCGCGAAGTGCTCGTCCGCGTGGCGGGTCTCCCAGCCGAGCAGTTCGCCGTAGAACCCGGCCAGCGCGACCGGGTCGGCGCAGTCGATGGTGACCAGGGCGAGCCGGGCGAAGCCGGTGCCGTTCGGGGCGGCCTGGTCGGCGGCGAGGTCGGACATGTCTGGTCGGCCCTTCTGGGAGTCGAGACCTATGTCCAATATGGCACCGGGGCGATCTTCCGGCGCGGCGGTGGACCGCGGGGAGGGTGGGGAGGGCGGTAACCAATTTTCGTTAGCGAGAGTAATGACGTAAGCTAACGACCATGCCCGAGATGTCCGAGCAGGACCTCGCAGCGGTCAACCAGCTGCGATCGTCCACGATGCGCCTCTCCCGCCGGCTCAAACACCAGCGGGTCGAGGAGTCGCTGAGCCCTACCGAGATGGGGGTGCTGGGCACCCTCGCCCGGTGCGGAAAGGCCACGCCGGGTGAGCTCGCCCGGAAGGAGCACGTGCAGCCCCCTTCGATGACCAGGATCGTCGCGATGCTGGAGGAGAAGGGGCTCGTGCGGCGCGAGCCGCACCCCGAGGACCGCCGCCAGGTGGTCGTCAGCAGCACCGAGCAGGCCGAGGCGATCCTGGCGGAGAGCCGCCGGCGTCGCAACGCCTGGCTCGCCGAGCTCGCCGAAGGGCTCGACGAGGAGGAATGGGCCGTCCTCCGGGAGGCCGCGCCCGTGCTCTACAAGCTCGCACACCTCTAGGCACGCCCAGTCCGACCTGCCAGTCGGAGAAGAAGGAGCACCGCATCACCGCAGGACCGACCACGAACACCAGGAGCGGGGGGGGCGGGTGGGAGGGGGGGGGGCGCGGCGCGGGCGGAGAGCCCGAGCTCCCCCCCCCCCGCGCCCCCCGCGGCCGCCCCCCGCCCGCCGCCGCGCCGCCC
>NZ_JBHWGD010000018.1:54098-89782 GCF_042733235.1 Kitasatospora sp. NPDC059722 | reverse complement strand
GTTGTACGGGCCGTCGCGCCGCGAGGGGAGAACACCGTGACACCGCCGGCCGCAGCCGCCGCCGCCATCCGTACCGACGAGCCGACCACCGACCCCGCCGCGGCCACCGCCGCGGCCGCCGACAGCCAGGCACCCGCCCCCACGGGGCTGCCGGGCAACGGCGACGACGACCCCGACGAACGCACCGCGGCGGACGACCCCGCCGCTCCTGGCCGCAGCCACGCGGCCGCATCCCCGACCGGTGCCACCTTCACGCGGCCCCGGGGGATGTTCTCCTCACTGCGCGTTCGCAACTACCGCTACTACTTCGCCGGCCAGGTGGTGTCCAACACCGGTACCTGGATGCAGCGGATCGCCCAGGACTGGCTGGTGCTCAGCCTCACCGGCAGCCCGCTCGCCGTCGGCATCACCACCGCGATGCAGTTCCTGCCGATGCTGCTGCTGGGCCTGTTCGGCGGCGTCCTCGCCGACCGGATGCCCAAGCGCCGGCTGCTGATCTACACCCAGGGCGCGATGGGCCTGCTCGCCGCGGGCCTCGCCGTGATGACCGTCGGCGGCATCGTGACGCCGTACTACGTGTACGCGTTCGCCCTGCTCCTCGGCCTGGTCACCGTGGTGGACAACCCCACCCGGCAGGCCTTCGTGTCCGAGATGGTCGGCCCGAAGGACCTCGCCAACGCGGTCAGCCTCAACGCCGCCAACTTCCAGACCGCGCGCCTGGTCGGCCCCGCCGTCGCGGGCCTGCTGATCGCCGCGGTCGGCAGCGGCTGGGCGTTCGCCGTCAACGCGCTGTCCTTCGCCGCCGTGATCGGCGGACTGCTCGCGATGCGGGAGAGCGAGCTGCGCCCGACCGAGCCGATCGCCCGCGAGAAGGGGCAGCTGCGCGAGGGGCTGCGGTACGTGAAGGAGCGGCCCGAGCTGCTCTGGCCGATGGTGCTCGCCGGGTTCATCGGCACCTTCGGCTTCAACTTCCCGACGCTGCTGGCCGGTTTCGCGCACGACACCTTCAAGGTGGGCGCCGGGCAGTACGGCCTGCTGAACACCGCGATGGCGGTCGGTTCGCTGGCCGGAGCGCTGCTCGCGGCCCGCCGGGGCGCGCCGCGCCTGCGCCGGCTGGTGGCGGCGGCGCTGGGCTTCGGCGCGCTGGAGGTCGTGGCCGCGTTCGCGCCCGACTACTGGACCTTCGCGGCGCTGCTGACGCTGATCGGGGTGTTCGGGCTGAGCTTCAACACCTCGGTCAACTCGATGCTGCAGCTGGCCACCGACCCCGAGATGCGGGGCCGGGTGATGGGCCTGCTGGTGCTGGTCTTCACCGGCGGCACGCCGATCGGCGCGCCGATCGTGGGCTGGGTCACCGCCTCGTACGGGCCCCGGCTCGGGTTGCTGGCCTGCGGGCTGGTGTCCGCGCTGGCGGCCGGTGCGGTGGGCCTGGTGCTCGCCCGCAGCGCGGACCTGAAGGTGCGCTTCGACCTGCACCCGGGCCGCGGCGGCCGGGTGGTGGCCGTCGTGCCGCGGACCCGTGCCACGTCCAAGTCCCAGCTGGCTCCGGCCTGCTGACGAATCGTCAGGCCTCGGGTGCGGCGACGCCCCCGAGGCCTGAGGTGTACCCGGACGCTGTCCCTAGAGCCGGATCTCCAGGACCTGGCCGACCCACACGCCGTTCGGCTGCTCGACCTCGAAGGACTCGGTCTCGGTGAAGCCGAGGGCCCGGTACTGGCCGACGAGCTTGCGGTCGTTGCCGCCGTAGCAGTCCACCCGGAGCAGGCCGATGCCGCGCCGGCGGGTCTCGTCGAGCGCGTCGGCGATCAGCGCGGCGCCGATGCCCGAGCCCTTGCGCGTACGGTCGGTCACCAGGTTGCGGACGTACAGCTCGCGCTCGTCCACGGCGGGGATGTACTGCCCCCGCTCCTCGGACAGGACGCACGCGCCGACGGTGCGGCCCTCGTCGTCCACGGCCAGGCGCATCAGGAACGGCTCGCGGCCGTACTTCTCGACGTGCTCCACCCGGGCCGGGAGGGTGGAGAAGGGCTGGTCGCCCCACTGGCCGGTGCGGCCCTGGCCGGCCAGCCAGGCCACGGCGTCGTCGAGCAGGGCGAGCAGGTCGGGCACGTCTTCGGGGCCCCCGTTGCGGATCTTCATGGAGAAAGTTCTAGTGCAGACGACGGCTCGGCGGAAGGGCGGAAGATAAGACCATGAGATTGTTCGTGGCGGTGCTCCCGCCGGTCGAGGCGTTGCAGGGGCTCTCCGACGCGGTGGCGCCGGTGCGCGGGCTGCCCGGGGCGGACCGGCTGCGCTGGACCACGGTCGACGGCTGGCACCTGACGCTGGCCTTCCTCGGGCAGGTGCCGGAGGACCGGTTGCCGGAGCTGGAGACGGCCCTGGCCGCCGTCGCCGAGGCCCACCCGGCGCACCGGCTGCGGCTCGCGGGTGCGGGCCGGTTCGGCGACCGGGTGCTCTGGGCGGGGGTCGAGGGGCAGGCCTGGGCGCTGCGCAGGCTCGCCGAGGCCGTGAACGAGGCCACCGCGGACGTCACCGGCGAGGTGGACGCGTTCGCCTTCCATCCGCACCTCACGCTCGCCCGGGCCGGTTCGTCGCGCGGGCACCGGAGGGCCGTCCAGCGGGTCGCGGCGGCCGAGCTGGAGGGACTGGCCGCCGCGCTGGCCGACTACCGGGGGCCGGAGTGGGAGGCCGCCGAACTGCGCCTGATGAAGAGCGACCTGGACGGCGGCTTCGCGCACTACGAGACCGTCCGCGCCTGGCCGTTGGCGCGCTGGGCGGTCGACTGATCACGGCCAGGCGCGCATCGCGACGGCCGCGACCTGCTCCAGCTCCGCCCGGCTCGCGCCGTCGCGGGCGCGCAGCGTCATGCCGTGGACGACGGTCGCGATGAACTGCGCCAGCGCGGCCGGGTCGGTGCCGGCCGGCTCCAGGCCGGCGGCGACGTCGGCGCGGATCCGGGACTCCAGGTCGCGCACGTTGGCCTCGCGTTGCTCGCGGACGGCCTGCACGACGTCGGGCGAGGTGCAGTTGACCGTCGAGCCGACCAGCAGGCAGCCCCAGGGGTGGGCCGGGTCGGTGAGCACGGCGGCGGCTTCGCGCAGCATCCGGTCGACGCCGGCCCTGGTGGTCGGCTCCTCCGCGAAGGCGCGCGCCGTGTGGATGCCGTACGTCTCCTGGTAGCGGGCCACGACCTCGGCGAAGAGCGTCCGCTTGTCGCCGAAGGCCGCGTACAGGCTCGGCGGGCGGATGCCCATGGCGGCGGTGAGGTCGGCGACCGAGGTGGCCTCGTAGCCGCGCTCCCAGAAGAGCCGCAGGGCCTGTTCGAGGGCGGCCTCGCGGTCGAAGGAGCGGGGGCGCCCGCGCGTCGTGCTGGTCATGGCCAGATTTTATATCGAGCGCTACAGAAGCCGTGCTACGGTTCCATTCATTAGCGATCACTACAGAAACAGATCGCTGCAGGAGTCGACCGGAGTGAGGGGGCGTGGCCATGGGCGCGCTGGCAGGGAAGACGGCACTGGTGACGGGTGGCAGCCGGGGCATCGGGCGGGGCATCGCCGAGCGGCTCGGCCGGGACGGCGCGCTGGTCGCCGTGCACTACGGCCGCAACGGGAAGGCCGCCGAGGAGGTCGTGCGGACGATCGAGGCGGCGGGCGGACGGGCCTTCGCCATCGGCGCCGAGCTGGGCGTGCCCGGCGACGCCGACGCGCTGTGGGCGGCCTTCGACCAGGGGCTGGCGGCGTACGGCGCCGAGCACGGGGCCGGCCACGGCGGGGGAGCCGAGGGGCTGGACGTCCTGGTCAACAACGCGGGCATGGGCCTGTTCGGGAGGGTCCACGAGCTGGCCGAGGCGGGCTACGACGAGGTGTTCGCGGTGAACGCCAAGGCGCCGTTCTTCGTCGTCCAGCGCGGCCTGGAGCGCCTGCGGGACGGCGGGCGGATCGTCAACGTCTCGTCCGCCGTGACCCGGGTGGCCTTCCCGTCGGCCATCGCCTACGCGATGACCAAGGGCGCGCTGGAGACCTTCACCCTGGCCCTGGCCGAGGAGCTCGGGCCGCGCGGGATCACCGTGAACGCGGTGCGGCCCGGCGTCGTCCCGACCGACGTCAACCCGTGGCTGGAGGACCCGGCGGCGCGGGAGCGGACGGCCGGGCAGTCGGTGCTCAAGCGGGTCGCCGAGGTGTCGGACATCGCCGACATCGTGGCCTTCCTGGCCTCCGCCGACTCCCGGTGGGTCACCGGCCAGAACATCGACGCCACCGGCGGGGCCGGACTCGGCGTCTAGCCGGGGGTGAGCCGGAGGTACGCTCGTTGACCGTGGATCCCAAGACTCGCATGCGCATCGTGACCGGCACCCTGGTGCTCCTGCTGGTCGTCGTCCTGGTCGGCTCGCTGGTCAACCGGTAGCGGCGCCCCGGCGGGCCTCCCGCCGGGGGCAGTCCGGCGGCACTCCGGCGGCACCCCCGCAACACTCCGGCAGCAGCCCCGCGCCAACCTCGTGAGGGGGGCCCCGCCCCCCGCGCGGGCGGCCCCGCCGCGGGGGCGCGGGCGCGGGGCGCCCGCGGCGCCCCCCGCCCCGCGCGGCCACCGGGCGGGCCCGCCCGGGCGCCGCGCGGGCGGGGCGGGCCGGGGGGGGGCGGCGCCCCCTCTCGTCGTCGGTGTGCCGGGTGTTAGAGCGCCTCGACCACGTAGTCGATGCACTGCGTGAGCGCCTCGACGTCCGCCGGGTCGATCGCCGGGAACATCGCGATGCGCAGCTGGTTGCGGCCGAGCTTGCGGTACGGCTCGGTGTCCACGATGCCGTTGGCACGCAGTGCCTTGGCGACCGCGGCGGCGTCCACCGACTCGTCGAAGTCGATCGTGCCGACCACCTGCGAGCGCTCGGCCGGGTTGGCGACGAACGGGGTCGCGTAGGACGACTTCTCGGCCCAGCCGTACAGCCGGGACGAGGAATCAGCCGTACGGGCGACGGCCCAGTCGAGCCCGCCGTTGCCGTTCAGCCACTCCAGCTGGTCGGCCAGCAGGAACAGCGTGGAGAGCGACGGGGTGTTGTACGTCTGGTCCTTCGACGAGTTGTCGATGGCCGTCGGCAGCGAGAAGAACGGCGGGATGTAGCGGCCGGAGGCGGCGATCTCGGCGGCGCGCTCCAGGGCGGCCGGGGAGAAGGTGGCCAGCCACAGGCCGCCCTCGGAGGCGAAGGACTTCTGCGGGGCGAAGTAGTAGACGTCGGTCTCGGTGATGTCCACCGGCAGGCCGCCGGCGCCCGAGGTGGCGTCCACCAGCACCAGCGAGCCCTCGTCCGCGCCCGCCGGGCGCGCGATCGGCATCGCGACACCGGTCGAGGTCTCGTTGTGGGTGAGGCCGTAGACGTCCACGCCGGCCTCGGCGACCGGCAGCGGGTGGGTGCCCGGGGCGGTCTTGATCACGCTCGGCTCGCCCAGCCACGGCGCGGCCTTGACCGAGGAGGCGAACTTCGAGGAGAACTCGCCGAAGTCCAGGTGCTGGGACTTCTCCCGCACCAGGCCGAAGGCGGCGATGTCCCAGAAGGCGGTGGAGCCGCCGTTGCCGAGCACCACCTCGTAGCCCTCGGGCAGCGAGAACAGGCTGCTCACGCCCTCGCGCACGCGCTTGACCAGGTTCTTCACCGGGGCCTGGCGGTGGGAGGTGCCGAGCAGGGAGGTCTGGGTGGCGGCGAGGGCACTCAGGGCCTCGGGGCGCACCTTGGACGGTCCGCAGCCGAAACGGCCGTCTGCGGGCTTGATGTCAGCGGGGATCTGGATCTGAGCCACGCGCCGCAGCCTACCGGCCGGGGCACGGGCGGGGATACGGTCGTCCGCGTCCTGAGACTGTGATCTCGACTGCTCCCGGACAAGCCGAAGCGGGTCCGGCCGGGGCCGGACCCGCTGGTCAGGGACGGTGCGTCAGGGGGACGCCGGGGGCGTCCGCCTGACGTCAGTGGACGATGGCGTCCCAGCCCTCGATCTCCTCGGGGCGACGCGCGCCGGGGCCGATGTAGCGCGCGGAGGGGCGCACGAGCCGGCCCGTGCGCTTCTGCTCCAGGATGTGCGCCGACCAGCCGGCCGTGCGCGCGCACGTGAACATCGAGGTGAACATGTGCGCCGGGACCTCGGCGAAGTCCAGCATGATGGCGGCCCAGAACTCGACGTTGGTGGCGAGGACGCGGTCCGGGCGGCGGTTGTGCAACTCCTCCAGCGCGGCCTTCTCCAGCGCCTCGGCGACCTCGAAGCGCGGCGCGCCGAGCTCCTTGGCGGTGCGGCGCAGCACGCGGGCGCGCGGGTCCTCGGCGCGGTAGACGCGGTGGCCGAAGCCCATCAGGCGCTCGCCCTTGTCCAGCGCGTTCTTGACCCACGTGACCGCGTCGCCGGTGCGCTCGATCTCCTCGATCATGCCGAGCACGCGGGAGGGCGCACCGCCGTGCAGCGGGCCGGACATCGCGCCGACCGCGCCGGACAGCGCGGCGGCGACGTCGGCGCCGGTGGAGGCGATGACGCGGGCGGTGAAGGTGGAGGCGTTCATGCCGTGCTCGGCGGCCGAGGTCCAGTACGCGTCGACGGCCTTGACGTGCTTCGGGTCCGGCTCGCCGCGCCAGCGGATCATGAACCGCTCGACGACCGTCTCGGCCTTGTCGATCTCGCTCTGCGGGACCATCGGCAGGCCCTGGCCGCGGGCCGACTGGGCGACGTAGGACAGGGCCATGACGGCGGCGCGGGCGAGGTCGTCGCGGGCCTGCTCGGCGGAGATGTCGAGCAGCGGCTTGAGGCCCCAGACCGGGGCGAGCATGGCGAGCGCGGACTGGACGTCGACCCGGATGTCGCCGGAGTGCACCGGGATCGGGAAGGGCTCGGCGGCCGGCAGGCCGGGGTTGAACTTGCCGTCCACCAGCAGGCCCCACACGTGGCCGAAGGAGACCTTGCCGACCAGGTCGTCGATGTCCACACCGCGGTATCGGAGGGCGCCGCCCTCGCGGTCGGGCTCCGCGATCTCGCTCTCGAACGCGACGACTCCCTCAAGCCCGGGTACGAAGTCGGACATGCGACGGCTCCTTCAGTTCTGCGATCGGCGCTCCGCCGTGGTGGGGCGGGCACGCCAGTGACCGAATGGTGGTTGGCACTCGGTGCCAGAGTGGCAGGCACGGGGTGCATTGCGCCATACACCACCGTGGTGATGTTTCCCGCGGGCCCGCTTGACTTTTCCGCCGAGGGTCGGTCGTGCCCGGGAAATCTCCGGAACCGAAAGCCGTGTTCCGGACAATTCGCCGTACGACGGGCGGCCAAGCGGTGGCGAGTCACCTTATCTCCCACCGGGGTTTGTCTCGAGGTAGCGGTGCCGGTTGCTTGTCGTACGGGATGATGTTGGCGTGCAGACCCCGGAACGCGCCCAGTCGACGCCCCTGAGCCCCGCCACCCGGAACCTGGCCGACGAGGCCCGGCCCGGTCCGGACCTCACGGTGATGCGCAAGCACTACACCCACGAGGGCCTGGTCGAGGAGCAGCTCGCGCCCGACCCGCTCGGCCAGTTCACCCGCTGGTTCCACGAGGCGGACGACGCCGGCGTGATCGAGCCCAACGCCATGGTGCTCTCCACCGCCGACGCCCAGGGGCGGCCCAACTCGCGCACCGTCCTGCTCAAGGGCTACGACGCGCGCGGCTTCGTTTTCTATACCAACTACGGCTCCACCAAGGGCTCGGAGCTCTCGGCGAACCCGCACGCGGCCCTGCTCTTCCCGTGGATCGCGCTGGCCCGCCAGGTCATCGTCCAGGGTCGGGTCGAGAAGGTCGGCCGGGACGAGACCGCCGCCTACTTCCGCACCCGCCCGCACGGCTCCCAGCTCGGCGCCTGGGCCAGCGAGCAGTCCAGCCCGGTCGCCGGCCGCGAGGTCCTCGAACGGCGCTACGCCGAACTGGAACGCCGCTACCCCGAGGGCGAGGGCGTGCCCGTCCCGCCGTTCTGGGGCGGCTACCGGGTGGTCCCGGAGAGCGTCGAGTTCTGGCAGGGCCGCGAGAACCGCCTCCACGACCGCCTCCGCTACCTCGCCGACCCCGCCGCCCCCACCGGCTGGCGCGTCGAACGCCTCTGCCCCTGACGGCGGGGCGGGGGCGCGGCGGCACAGTTCACCTGACGGTCCGTCATGATCAAGGTGCGGCGTAGTAGCATTCTGCCCGCGCGGACCTGGGTCGGATCCCACCGGGGCACCAGCCCGCCGTGCCGACACGATCGAGTGAGGGACTGATGGGCGTCACCGGTGCGGAAACCGCCGCTGGACTCGGCTCTGACCTGGTCGACGTCGCCGCCCTGCCGCTCGACGAACTCGACGCGCTGCCCGACACCGTCCTCGGCGACCTGCTGCGCCGGGTGGTCGCGGACGCGCTGACCCCCGGCGCGGAACCGCTCGCGGCGTTCCAGTCGGCGCTCGGCCGGTAGCGAGGGCGGTAGCGGGGCCTGCCGGGGCGTGCGCCCCACCACCGGTTAAACCCCCCGGAGCCTCCGAGTTCGCCAACTTCCCGGCGCGGCCGGTGGAGTTCACGACATGCTGGGTATGAAACCAGCGCCGTCGCGACACCGTCGGGCCTCGGGGGACAGAGTGCTGCAGCCTTACTTCTTCTTCAGCTACGCCCGTGTGGACTTCGAGGCGGAGGACGCCTTCGTCGACCAGTTCTTCAACGATCTGAGAGACGAGCTCGGGCGCATCGAACCCGCCGCGCGGGCCGAGGAGCTGGCGTACCGCGACACCGAGCAGCTGCGCGTCGGCGACGACTGGGCCGAGCAGCTCGCCACCATGCTGGGCCGCAGCCGCACGATGGTCGCGCTCTACTCGCCCGCCTACTTCGCCAGCCTCTACTGCGGCAAGGAGTGGACCGCCTTCCGCGGCCGCGTCCGGCGCCACCACGAGGACACCGGCGAGCTCATCCCGGCGCTGGTCCCGGTGCTCTGGGAACCGGTCGTCCCGGGCGAGTTGGCCGCGGAGGTCACCAAGATCCAGTGGGCCCAGCCGGACATGGGCGAGGCCTACGCGCGGTACGGCCTGCGCGCGCTGCTGCGCACCGGGCCGCAGGGCGACGCCTACCGGCAGGTCGTCAAGGTCGTCGCCGAGCGCGTCCGCGACGCGGCCGCGCGCCGCCTCACCGAGCTCGCCGACTTCGACCTCAACGCGGTGCGCGGCTACTTCCCCGGCCCGCAGCCGGTGGAGCCCACGGCCGCCGCGGGCATGGTCCGGCTGTTCATCGCGGCCGGCCGGGCCTCGGAGGCCGCCGCCGAGGGCGGTTCCCACGCCGGCGGCTGGTACGGGGCCAAGCCCTGGCACTGGGCGCCGTACCACCCGCCCACGACGCCGTCCCTCGCGGTGCGCGCCCAGCGGGTGATCACCGCCGCCGGACACACCACCACCCTGGAGGAGGTCGGCACGGGCCTCGGCGAGAAGCTCGACCAGGCCCGCGAGGACAGCCAGGTCAGCGTCCTGCTGGTGGACCCCTGGGTGGCCGGGCACGACCGCTACCGCACCGCACTGCGCGAGTACGACGACCAGAACCACCCCGTCACCGGCGTGATGGTCCCGATGGGCAGCGCCGACCCGGAGGGGGAGCGCGACGCGCTCTGGGCCGGCGTGCGCGGCGTGTTCCGCCGCAACTGGCTGCGCCGGAGCGACCCGGAGCACCTCTTCCGCGTCAAGGTGAACCGGGAGAACTTCGACTCCGACCTCACCATCATGGTGACGGTCGCTCAGAACAAGCTCATGGACGACAACCTGGACTGGGGGGACGATGACGGTGGCGCATTCGGCTTCGGCCCCGGCGGCACCGGCGAACGGGCGATCCCCGGGCTGGCCATCCCGTTCGGTCCGCAGCCGGCCCCGGAGACCCCGCCACGGGAACCGGGGCGGTGGCCCAACCCGCCCGACGTGCCGAACCCGCGCGACCACCACGACGACGCAGCGCCCCTGAGGGGAGACCAGGACGATGATCACTGAGCCCGGAACAGAGCCGGCCCGCGGCGGACCGGGATCGGTCGTCACGTTCTACTCCTTCAAGGGCGGCACCGGCCGCACCATGGCCCTCGCCAACGTCGGCTGGATCCTCGCCAGCCGCGGCCTGCGCGTCCTCGTCGTCGACTGGGACCTGGAGGCGCCCGGCCTCCACCGCTACTACCACCCGCTGCTGGTCGACCCCGAACTCCACTCCACCGAGGGCCTGATCGACCTGCTGCGCTCCTACGTCAAACAGGCGTTGCCCTCCGCCGTCGGACCGACCGGCCTGCCCCCGGCCGCCTGGCTCGACGAACCGGGCCGGCTGGACGCCTACGTCTGCGGCCTCGCCCTCGACCTGCCGGCCGGCGGACGGCTCGACTTCCTCCCGGCCGGCCGGCAGAACGCCGCCTACGCCGCCGCCGTCACCAGCTTCAACTGGCGCAGCTTCTACCACGGGCGGGACATCCGCGGCGGCGAGTTCCTGCGCGAGCTGCGCGAACGCTGGTCCCGTACGTACGACTACGTGCTCATCGACAGCCGCACCGGCGTCAGCGACACCTCCGGCATCTGCACCGTCCTGATGCCCGACTCCGTCGTCGACTGCTTCACCTTCAGCGCCCAGAACATCCGCGGCGGCGTCGACGCCGCCCGGGCCATCGCCGAGGCCGAGGAACGGGCCATCCGCGTCCTGCCGGTGCCGATGCGGGTCGAGGACGCCGAGCAGGAGCGCCTCGAAGCCGGCCGCGACTTCGCCCGCGAGGCCTTCGCGCCCTACCTGGGCCGCTGGCTGCCCGCCGAACGCCGGGCCGGCTACTGGGCCGACGTCGAGGTCCCGTACAAGCCGTTCTACGCCTACGAGGAGGTGCCCGCCACCGTCGCCGACCGGCCGCAGGAGGCCCGCAGCCTGCTCAACGCCTTCGAACGGCTGGCCGGCTGGATCACCGACGGCAGGGTCCGCACCCTGCGCCCGCTCGGCTCCGAGACCCGCCGCCGCCTCTACGGCGCCTACCTGCGCTCCGCCCGGGCCGTGCCCCGGCAGGTCTTCGTCAGCTACGCGCCCGAGGACCGGATGTGGGCCGAGTGGGCGGCCGGCACCCTCACCCGCTTCGGCTACCAGTCCTCCCTGCACAACGCCGCCGAACCGTACACCGGCGGCCGCCCGCCCGAGGTCGCCGGGCCGCTCGACGGCCAGGGCCGGCTGCTCGCGCTGCTCTCGCCCGAGTACACCGCGCTGCCCCGCGCCGCCGAGGTCTGGCAACTGCTCCAGGGCCGCGAACTCGCCTCCGGCTCCCCGGCCCTCGTCGCCCTGCGGCTGCAGGACTCCGACGAGCCGGTGCCCCGCCCCTTCATCGGCCAGGCCGCGCCCGACCTCGTCCGCTCCTCCGCCGTCGCCGCCGAGTCCCAGCTCTACGGCGAGCTCGGCCCGCCGCCCGGCAGCGCCCGCCAGTCCGACTCCGACAGCGGCGAGTTCCTCGCCCCCGCGCGCTTCCCCGGCACCGCCCCGCAGGTCCAGGAGGCGCCCTCGCGCAACGCCTCCTTCATCGGCCGCGGCAAGCTCCTCGAACTGCTCCGCAACCGCTTCACCGGCGGCCCCGGCGCCGTGCTCAGCCAGGTCCTGTACGGCTTCGGCGGCGCCGGGAAGTCACAGATCGCCGCCGAGTACGCCCACCGCTTCAAGGCCGCCTACGACGTCGTCTGGTGGGTGCCCGCGGAGGAACCCGCCAACATCCCGCAGAAGCTCGCCGAACTCGCCCCGCGGCTCGGCGTGCCCACCAGCGACGACGTCGCGCACACCGCCGCCGCCGTCCTCGACGCGCTGCGCCGCGGCCAGCCCTACCGCCGCTGGCTGCTCGTCTTCGACAACGCCGGCACCCCCGAGGAACTCGCCCCCTGGCAGCCGGTCGGCTCCTCCGGCGGGCACGTCCTGATCACCTCCCGCAACCAGGGCTGGGCCCGGCACGCCGGCCTCGTCGAGGTCGACGTCTTCCTCCGCGAGGAGAGCATCCGGCTGCTGCGCCGCTTCAACAGCGGCCTCTCCCTGGAGGACGCCGACCAGGTCGCCCACCGCCTCGGCGACCTGCCGCTCGCCGTCGGCCAGGCCGCCGTCTGGCTGCAGGAGACGTCCATGCCGATCGCCACCTACCTCGAACTGCTCGACGAAGAGCTCACCGAGATGCTGGAGCGCACCGCCCTGCGCACCGCCGACTACCCGCACTCCGCCGCGGCCACCTGGCGCATCTCGGTCGAGGAACTGCGCCGGATGAACGCCCCGGCCGCCCAGATCCTGGAGATCTGCGCCTTCTTCGGCCCCGACGCCATCCCGATGCGGCTGCTCTACAGCCGCGCGGTCACCCGCGCCCTGCGGCTGCCCCCGCGCGCGCCCCGCGACAAGCTCGCGATCGGCGAATTCCTGCGCGCCATCAACCGGTTCGGGCTCGCCCGCACCGACCAGGGCAGCGAGACCATCACCGTGCACCGGCTCGTCCAGGCCGTGCTCCGGGACCAGGTCGAGGAGGAACGGCGGGCCGAACTGCGCGGCGTCGTCCACGCGGCGCTCGCCACCGCCAACCCCGGCGACCCCGACGTCCCCGCCAACTGGGCCGAGTACGCCGAACTCCTGCCGCACCTGTGGCCCTCCGGCGCCGTCGACAGCGCCGACGAGGACGTCCGGCAGTGGATCATCGACTCCGTCCGCTACCAGTGGAAGCGCAGCCTGCACGAGTCCGGCCGGGAACTCGCCGAGCGGACGCTCGAACACTGGAGCCGGGACGGCTACGGCGGGCCCGGCTTCGACGTCGACAACGACGCCCAGACGCTCATGCTGCGCACCCAGCTCAGCAACATCCGCCGGTCCCAGGGCGCCCTCCAGGAGGCGTACGAGATGGACCGCGACATCCTGGACCGGTTCACCGCGACCCTCGGCCCCGAGCACTCGCACACCCTCGCCGTCGCCAACAGCCTCGGCGCCGACCTGCGCTTCCTCGGCCGCTACGACGAGGCCCGCACCCTCGACCGCCGCACCCTGGACGCGGCCCGGCGCACCCTCGGGCCCGACCACCCGCGCACGCTCATGATCACCAACAACCTCGCCGTCTCCGACTACCTGGCCGGCGACCGGCGGGCGGCGTTGGAGCGCCACCGCAGCAACTACCTCCAGCAGCGCGACGCCCTCGGCGCGCACAGCCTCTACGCGCTCTCGTCCGCCTCCAACTACGCGCGCGACCTGCGCGAGACCGGACGCCTGCGGGAGGCCCTCGACCTGCTGGAGGAGACCGTCCGGATCTACCAGCAGACCATCGGCGACGGCCACACCGACACCCTCCGCGCCCGCAAGAACCTCGCCGTGGCCCTGCGGCGGGCCGGCCGCTACAACGAGGCCCTGGAGATAGACGAGGACATCTACCAGCGCTACCTGGACATCAACGGCCCCGAGCACCCCGACACCCTCGCCGCCGCCACCAACCTGGCCAGCGACCTCAACGCCCTCGGCCTCACCGAGCGGGCCATCCCGCTCGCCGAGCGGGCCCTCGCGCGGTACCGCGACTACCTGGGCGAGAACCACCCGGTGACCCTGGCGGGCGCCAACAACCTGTCCGTCTACCTGCGGCTGGCCGGCCGCCTGGAGGAGGCGAAGGCGTTGTCCGGGCGGACCCTGGCGCAGTTCCGGACGGTCCTCGGGGACCACCACCTCTACATCCCGATCGCGATGATGAACCACGCGAACGACCTGGCGCTGGCCGGGGAGACGCAGGAGGCGCTGGCCCTGGAACTGGAGGCCGCGCCCCTCATGACCGCGACGCTCGGCCAGGACCACTACGACTCGATCGGCATCAACTCCAACCTCTCGCTGTCGCTCGCGACCGCGGGGCAGACCGAGCGGGCGGCCGAGCTGCGGGCGGACTGCATCCGCCGGGCCCGGGCGACGCTGGGGGAGGAGCACCCGACGACCGTGGCGGTGAAGGCGGGGCTGCGGCTCGACTCGGACGTGGAGCCGCCGCACGTGTGACGTGTCGTCAATGAATCGGTGCCCACTGCTGTCGAGGGGATTGGCGGTGCGGCAAGGGGCATGGTCGTGCGGCAGGGGGATTGGCGGCGTGGCAAGGGGCATGGTCGTGCGGCAGGGGGATTGGCGGTGTGGCAAGGGGCATGGTCGTGCGGCAGGGGGATCGGCCGTGTGGCAAGGGGCTCGGCCGGGCGGGGTTAGGCTCGCCGTATGGTGGCGTTCCGGCAGTTCCTGCTGAAGATCCACAGTCGGTGCAACCTGGCCTGCGACTACTGCTACGTCTACGAGGCCGCGGACCAGAGCTGGCGGGACCGGCCCCGGCGGATGGAGCTGCCGGTGGTCCGGCGCACCGCGCGCCGGATCGCCGAGCACGCGGCCGAGCACCGGCTCGACGAGGTCGTCGTGGTGCTGCACGGCGGGGAGCCGCTGCTCGTCGGCGCCGGTCATCTCGACGACCTGTTGGGGGAGTTGGCGGGAGCCGGGCCGCGGGTCCGGTTCAGCCTGCAGACCAACGGGCTCCGGCTGCTCGACGAGCCCGCGCTCCTGGACGTCCTGCACCGGTACCGCGTCGGCGTCGGGGTGTCACTGGACGGCACGCGCGCCGACCACGACCGGCACCGGCTGCTGCCCTCCGGCGCGGGCAGCTGGGAGCGGACCGCCGAGGCGGTGCGGCTGCTCGGCTCGCCCGAACACCGCTCGCTGTTCGCCGGATTGCTGTGCGTCGTCGACCTGGCGGCGGACCCGGTGGCCACCTACGAGGCCCTGCTGGAGTTCGCCCCGCCCCGGCTCGACCTGCTCCTGCCGCACGCGACCTGGCAGTCCCAGCCGGCGGGCGTGCGGCGCGTCCTGCCGTCCGCGCCCCCGGCCGGCGGGGAGGCGGCGCCGTACGGGGAATGGCTGATCGCCGCCTTCGACCGGTGGTTCGACGCCCCCCGGCGGGAGACCGGCGTGCGGCTGTTCGAGGAGCTGGCCGTGCTGCTGCTCGGCGGGCGCGCGGCCAGCGAGGCCGTCGGGCTCGCGCCGGTGGACCTCGTGGTGATCGAGGCGGACGGCACGATCGAGCAGGCGGACAGTCTCAAGGCCGCGTACGACGGCGCCGCGGCGACGGGACTGGACGTGTGGCGGCACGGCTTCGCCGACGCTGCGGCGCATCCGGCCTTCTTGGCTCGCCAGCGTGGGGTGGACGGGCTCGGGCCGGTGTGTGTGGGGTGCCCGTTGGTCCGGGTGTGTGGGGGTGGGCTCTATGCGCATCGGTATGCGGGGGACGGGTTCGGGCATCCGTCTGTGTATTGCGCGGATTTGGATCGGTTGATTCGGCATGTGGTGGGGCGGTTGCGGGTGGAGGTGGGGGCCGCTGCGCGGGGCTTGGGGTGCGGGGTGGGCTTTCGGGTGGGTGGGTGACGCCGGGGGTGGCTCCGGGGGTGGCCGCTCCGGGGGCTGGATGATTTTCCGACTGCCGACCCTGTGGGTGGGGTGTTCTCACCGTTGGCAGTCTGAAAATCACCCGTCACGCCCCTCTCCGCGGCCACCCCCTCCGCCACCCCCTCCCGCAGCGCTCCCTCTCGCCTGTGGGGGGAGGGGGAAGGGGGGTGGTTGGGGTGGGTGCGCTGGTGCGGGGGCCTCGCATGTGTCGGTTTCGTGACTGGCCCGTCCTGGGTCCGTTCCGGTTGGTGGACGGGGGGTGTCCCGGGGGTGTGGCGCGGTGCCATCGTGGGCCGGAGGCCGGTGGGCGGCGAGGACGGGGGAAGCGGGGCCGTGGGCAGACGCTTGGTGGGTGCGGCGGTGGCCGGGGTGGTCGCGTTCGGGGGTGCCGTGGCGGTGGCCGGGCCCGCGGAGGCGGTGCCGGTGGTGCGGACGGCGGCTGTGGTGTCCGGGGACCGGGCGCCCGTCCCGGCGCGTGCCTCCGTCGGGGGGCACCACGTCACCGACGTGGCGGTCACCCGTCACAAGTCCAAGCGCAGGAACCGGGGTTTCGTCTCCCGGACGGTCGGCCGGAGCTTCGGCTTCGTCTGGGTGCTGCTGTTCGTCGTCCTGCTGGTCGTGATCCTGGTCCTGGTCAGTCGCCGCGGCCGGCGCTGAGCGCCCGCAGCACGGCTTCGACCAGCTGGTCGGCGTGGTCGTGGGTGAGCGGGCCGAGGCGGAACATCCAGCGGTAGTGGAGCGGGCCGTAGAACAGTTCCACGGCGAGGTCGAGGTCCGTGTCGGGGGCGATCTGGCCGGCCTCGCGGGCGCTGCGGAAGCGTCGGCGGGTGACCTCCAGGAGGGGGTCCAGCAGGCGGGTGCGGTACTCGCCGTGCAGCGCCGGGTCGGTGACGATCTCGGCGATCAGGACGCGGGCGGTCGGGTCGAAGGCCGGGTCCGTGAGCTGGTCCGAGGACGGGCGCAGCACGGCCCGCAGGTCGGCCCGCAGGTTGCCGGTGTCGGGGAGTTCGATGCCGCCCTCGTGCTCGCTGTCGGCGAGGAACGCGTCGAAGACGACCGCGCCCTTCGACGGCCACCAGCGGTAGATGGTCTGCTTCCCGACGCCGGCCCGGGCGGCGATCGCCTCGATGGTCAGCTTGCCGTAGCCGACCTCGGCGACGAGTTCGGAGGCGGCGGCGAGCACGGCGGCGCGGGAGCGCTCGCTGCGTCGCGCGGGGTCGGGGGCGGGTCTGGCGGTCATGCCGGAAATTCTATGCGGAACGGCAAGACGAGACGTATCGTCTTGTCGTGGCGAGACGATACGTCTCGTCTCTGTCGTTGACTTCGGAGGTGTCTTCCCATGACCGCGCACATCCTCATGGCGTCCGTGCCGGCCCACGGGCACGTCAATCCCAGCCTGGCGGTGATCTCCGGGCTGGTCGCCCGGGGGCACCGGGTCAGCTACGTCAACGATCCGTCGTTCCGCGAGGTCGTCGAGTCGACGGGTGCGCGGTTCGTCCCGTATCCGACGAAGCTGCCGCTCGCCGATGATCCGGAGGGGTGGGTGGAGGACCCGGTGGCGATCCAGGAGCTGTTCCTCGACGACGCCCTCGCGATGCACGCGGTTCTGCTGGACGTCTTCGCGGACGACGTGCCCGACCTGGTGCTCTGCGACATCGCGGGCTTCGCCGGGCGCGCGTTCGGCGAGCGGCTGGGCGTGCCGGTGGTGCAGCTGTCGCCCTCGATGGTCGACTGGGAGGGCTTCGAGGAGGATCTGGCCGAGGCGTTGGCGGCCGTCCGTGAGGGTGCCGGCGGCGCCGAGCACTACCGGCGGTTCGCCGGCTGGCTCGCCGAGGCCGGTGCGGTGGAGCGCGACGTGGACGCCTTCAAGAACCGCCCGTCGCGGGCCGTCGCGCTCATCCCCCGTGCGATGCAGCCCAACGCGGACCGGGTCGACGAGCAGCGGGTCTCGTTCGTCGGGCCCTGTTTCGGCGACCGCGCCCACCAGGGCGAGTGGCACCGGCCGGAGGGGGCGGAGAAGGTGCTGCTGGTCTCGCTCGGTTCGGCGTTCACGCACCGGCCGGCGTTCTACCGGGCCTGCGTCGAGGCCTTCGGCGACCTGCCGGGCTGGCACACCGTGCTCCAGGTCGGCGCCCACACCGACCTGGCCGAGCTGGGCGAGGTGCCCGCCACCGTCGAGGTGCACCGCTGGGTGCCGCAGCTGTCGGTGCTCTCGCAGGCGGACGCCTTCGTGACCCACGCGGGCATGGGCGGCTCCAGCGAGGGGCTGTTCCACGGGGTGCCGATGATCGCGGTGCCGCAGGCGGCCGACCAGTTCGGCAACGCGGACGCGCTGGTGGGGCTCGGTGTCGCCCGCCGGATCGACACCGAGGAGGCCACCGCGGAGGCGCTGCGCGGTGCGTTGCTGGAGCTCGTCGGGGATCCGGCGGTGGCCGAGCGGCTGGCGGTGCTCGCGGCTGCCGGACGGGCCGAGGGTGGCACCGCGCGGGCTGTCGATCTGATCGAGGCGGAGATCAGGGTGTGACGGCGGGGGAGGGCGCGGCGATCCGGTCGGGCCGGGTGTAGACGTTCGCGCCCTCCCCGCGCAGGAAGCCCACCAGGGTCAGGCCGAGTTCCTCGGCGAGGTCCACCGCGAGCGAGGACGGCGCCGAGACGGCCGCGAGCAGCGGGACGCCCGCCAGCGCGGCCTTCTGGGTCAGCTCGAACGAGGCCCGCCCGCTGACCAGCAGGACGTGCCCGGTCAGCGGCAGCCGGCCCTCGCGCAGGGCCCAGCCGACCACCTTGTCCACGGCGTTGTGCCGCCCGACGTCCTCACGGGCGCACAGCAGCTCGCCGGTCGCGGCGTCGAACAGGCCGGCGGCGTGCAGGCCGCCGGTGGAGTCGAAGGTGCGCTGGGCGGCGCGGAGCTTGTCGGGGAGGGCGTAGAGGGCGGACGGCTCGATGCTGAGCCGGTCCTCGGCGACCGGGTGCCGCACGTGGGTGCGGACGGCGTCGACGGTGTCCCGGCCGCACAGGCCGCAGGCGCTCGTGGTGAGCAGGTTGCGGTGCGCGGACAGCGGCAGGGTACGGGCGCCGCGCAGGGTGGCGTCGACGACGTTGTACGTGTTGGCGCCCTCGTCGTCGGTGCCCGCGCAGTACCGCAGGGCGGCGAGGTCCTCGGTGGCGTGCACCAGGCCCTCGCCGACCAGGAAGCCCGCCACCAGGTCGAAGTCCTGCCCGGGCGTGCGCATGGTGACGGTCAGCGGCTCGCCGCCGACCCGGATCTCCAGCGGCTCCTCCGCCGCCAGCGCGTCCGGCCGCACCCCGCGCTCGTCCCCCCGCAGCCGCACCACTCGCCGCCGCGCCGTCGCCCGCGTCATCGCCACCTCCGTACGTGTTCCTGCCCCACCAGCGTGCGGCATGGGGGAGGCGGATATCCACGGGGGGAGGGGGTCGGCGTGCGGTCGCGGGCGGGACGGCGGAAAATCCGAATGGCGAGCACCTGTTGTCATATCTTCATTCGCCTGATGTGATGGTGAATATGGATATGCACAGTGCTGCGGCCTCCGACTCGCCGCTCGTCCAGGTCGGCAAGGCCGACGTCAGCGCCGACGACGTGCTGGCCGTCGCCCGGGGCAACGCCCGGGTCGAGATCGGTCCGGACGCGCTCGCCGAGATGGCGGCCGCCCGGGCCCGCATCGATGCTCTCGCGGCCGAGCCGCGTCCCGTCTACGGCGTGTCCACCGGCTTCGGTGCGCTCGCCGTCCGGCACATCAGCCCCGAGCTGCGCGCCCAGCTGCAGCGCTCGCTGGTGCGCTCGCACGCGGCCGGGATGGGCCCGGCCGTCGAGCGCGAGGTGGTCCGGGCGCTGATGTTCCTGCGGATGAAGACGCTGGCCTCCGGCCGCACCGGCGTCCGTCCGCTGGTCGCCCAGACCATGGCCGCGCTGCTGAACGCGGGCATCACCCCCGTGGTGCGGGAGTTCGGCTCGCTCGGCTGCTCCGGCGACCTCGCGCCGCTCTCGCACTGCGCGCTGGTGCTCATGGGCGAGGGCGTGGCCACCGGTCCGGACGGCGTGGAGAAGCCCGCCGCCGAGCTGCTGGCCGCGGCCGGCATCGAGCCGGTGGAACTGCTGGAGAAGGAGGGCCTCGCCCTCATCAACGGCACCGACGGCATGCTCGGCATGCTCGTCATGGCCATCTCCGACCTGAGCCGTCTGTTCACCACCGCCGACATCACCGCCGCGATGAGCCTGGAGGCGCTGCTCGGCACCGACAAGGTGCTCGCCCCCGAGCTGCACGCCCCGATCCGCCCGCACCCGGGCCAGGCGCTGAGCGCGGCCAACATGCTCGCCGTCCTCAAGGGCTCGGGCCTCACCGGCCACCACCAGGACGACGCGCCGCGCGTCCAGGACGCCTACTCGATCCGCTGCGCCCCGCAGGTGGCCGGCGCGGGCCGCGACACCGTCGCGCACGCCCAGCTGGTCGCCTCGCGCGAGCTCGCCGCCTCGGTGGACAACCCGGTCGTGCTGCCCGACGGCCGGGTGGAGTCGAACGGCAACTTCCACGGCGCGCCGGTCGCGTACGTGCTGGACTTCCTCGCCATCGCGACCGCCGACCTCGGCTCGATCTCCGAGCGGCGCACCGACCGGCTGCTGGACAAGGCGCGTTCGCACGGCCTGCCGGCCTTCCTGGCCGACGACCCGGGCGTGGACTCCGGTCTGATGATCGCCCAGTACACCCAGGCGGCGCTGGTCAGCGAGAACAAGCGGCTCGCCGTCCCGGCCTCGGTCGACTCGATCCCGTCCTCCGCGATGCAGGAGGACCACGTGTCGATGGGCTGGTCCGCGGCCCGCAAGCTGCGCCAGGCGGTCGAGAACCTGGGCCGCATCCTCGCCGTCGAGCTCACCGCCGCCGCCCGCGCGCTGGAGATCCGCCAGCAGGCCGACTCGGCCGGCCGGATCGCCCCGGCCACCGCGGCCGCGGTGGCCGCCGCCCGCGAGGCGGGGGTCGGCGGCGCCGGCCGCGACCGCTTCCTCTCGCCGGACCTGGAGGCCGCCGCCGAACTGGTCGCCTCCGGCGCGCTGGTGCGGGCGGTCGAGCAGGTCACCGGCCCGCTGGCCTGATCCGTCGCCCGCGCGGAGCGGCCGGGGCGTCAGTCCCAGTCGCTCCGCGGGCGGCGGTCCTCGCGGTCCCGGCGGTCGGCGCGCGCGGCGGCGAAGTTGACGCCGACGATGCCGGCCCAGCAGGTGATCAGGCCGAGCAGCCCGCCGTTCTGGGCGTCGCCGGCGATCGCGGTGAGCGGGATGCCGAGCACCAGCGAGATCACGGCGAGCCGGGAGCCGGGTCGGCCGGCCGACCAGCCGGAGCGGCGCGGACGGTGGCGGTAGCCGGGCTCGTAGCCCTCGGACTGCTGGGGCGCGGGGCGTTCGGCCCGGGCGTCCATGCGGGCGTCCAGCCGCTTCAGGAACGAGTCGACCAGCTCCGACTCGTACTCCTTGCCGAGTTCCTTGCGGGCCTGCAGGGTGGCGTCGAGGTCGCGCCGCAGTTCGTCCTGGCGAGTGTCCATGGCCACCAGCGTGGGGGCTCGCCGGGGCCCGGTCCATCCGTTCGCGGGGGAATCCGGGCGGGCTCAGGGTCAAATCAGGGTTACCCCGAGCCCCGTGCCGGGCTCCCGGGGAGTAGGGTCCGCCGGTCGTCCGCCAGACTGTCCGCCCACCGGGACGTCTCAGCGGCCGTCCCGTCGTACGAGACGTCTTTGCCAGGCGCCGCGCGCTGCTGCACAGTCGTCGTCCGAACCGCTCGCACCCGGAGGTACCGCCGATGACCGCCACCGACGAGACCGGCACGGTCGGTCCCTCCGCGCGGCTGCTCCAGCTCTTCGAGGGGCACCGGCTGACGCCGACCCAGCGGCGGATCGCGCACTCGCTGGTCCGGCACGCCACCGAGGCGCCCTTCCTGTCCAGCGTCGAGGTCGCCGAGCTCGCCGGGGTGAGCCAGCCGTCCGTCACCCGCTTCGCGGTGGCCCTCGGCTACGACGGCTACCCGGCGCTGCGCCGGCAGCTGCGCGAGCTCGGGGCGGGCGAGGCGGCCACGCCCGAGGGCCCGCACGAGGCGGTGCGCAACGAGCACCAGCAGGCCGTGCTCGCCGAGATCGAGCACCTGCGCCACCTCGCCGACCTGCTCGCCGACCCCGAGCCGATCATCCGCGCCGCCCGGCTGCTCGCCGCCTCCCGCCCGCTGCCGGTGCTGGGCCTGCGGGCCGCGTCCGCGCAGGCGCGCGGCTTCGCGTACTTCGCGGCCAAGGTGCACCCGGACATCCGGCTGCTCGACGAGGGCGGCAGCATGCTCGCCGACCGGCTGGAGCAGGCCACCGCGGCCGGCGCGACGGCGCTGCTCTGCTTCGCGCTGCCGCGCTACCCGCGGGAGCTGATGGACGCCCTGGCGGTGGCCAGGGAGTGCGGTCTGACGGTGCTGACGGTGGCCGACAGCGCGTTCGCGCCGGTCGCCAAGCTGTCCGACCTGATGCTGCCGGCGGCCGTCGGCACCGGTCTGGTCTTCGACACCGCGTGTGCGCCGATGATGCTGGGCCGGGTGCTCCTGCAGAGCATGTGCGACGAGATCCCGGGCGCGGAGGCCAGGTTGGAGGCCATCGAGCAGTCGGCCGCGGCACGTGGCCTGTTCTTGGAGTAGACGCGGCCTGGAATAGACGCGACTTGGACTGGACAAAGCCGCGGCGTCGTGGGCGTGGCCGGCCGTGAACCGGGGCATCCCCTAGTGCAGGGGGTGCCGCCCATGCGCGTGATCCACGAGATGAAGTTCGTCGCCCGGCTGGCATCGGGTGCCGACGAATGGTCCTGCCCCACCTGCGGACGCCGGGTCACCCTGCGGCGCCTGCCCGAACCCGAACTGACCGTCCTCGACCCGGGCGACGAGTCCGCCGTGCACGTCGGCGTCATCGAACCGCACGCGCGGGCCGCCGCCGAGGCCGCCGAGAAGTACGGCCTCGGCCCCGTCCAGAGCATCCCCCGTCCGCCCGCCCCTGCCGCACCCGACGCCGCCGACCGCCGCTGGCTGGCCGAGATCGGCATCGACTGGGACGGCGACGCGGCGGCCTGAGGACCTCAGCGCCGTGGGGCGTAGAGCAGTAGGCCGGTGGTCTGCAGTTCGGCGGGCAGTGGGGCGGTGAGCGGAATGGGCTCACCGTACTTGCCGTGCAGCACGCCTTGGTACTCGCCGTCGCGGGGATGGGTGTACAGGGTCCAACTGCCGTTGCGGGGATCGAGGGCGAGCAGGAGCGCCACGCCGGCGGTCGCGTACCAGTCGGTCTTGGTGGCGACGCTCTTGACTCCCTCCGAGTTGGAGATCACTTCGACGGCGAGGACGACCTCGTGGGGCTCGGCCAGCCACTCGTCGTCCTCGTCCCACTCGACGGGGAGGACGATCAGGTCGGGGGTGACGTAATCCTCCTCATTGCCAGGCATGCAGATGGACGACACCTCATAGGAGCCGAGGTCGGCCGGCAGCTGGGGGTCCAGCTGGATGCGCAGCCGCCGGATCGTTCCCGCGTGCTTGCCGCGAGGAGTCGGGGACATCACCAGGGTTCCTCCGATGATCTGGACGCGAAGTCCCGTGCTCTGCTCGATCTCCTCCGCCACATCCCGGAGCCTTCCTGGCCGCACGGTGATCGCTGTCATCGTGTCCTCCGCTCTCGTCGCTGGGCCGAGTGGCTGGTGTTCGCCGGGTTCAGGCTAGCGCGCCAAGTCGGGCGGTGCTGTTGCTGATCGGATTGTTCAGGGGTCTGGTCGAACGTCGACTGTTTAGTTATATTCAACTGAACCAAGCCTGAATGAATCCATCCGCAGGAGGCCGGGACATGGTGCAGCAGCAGACGAGCGGGCCGCGCGAGGTACGCGCGGCGCGTGGCACGGGGCTCACGACGCAGGGCTGGCAGCAGGAGGCCGCCCTGCGGATGCTCATGAACAACCTCGACCCGGAGGTCGCCGAGCACCCGTCGAAGCTGGTGGTCTACGGCGGCACCGGCAAGGCCGCGCGCGACTGGCGCTCCTTCGACGCCATGGTGAAGACCCTCCAGGGCCTGAAGCAGGACGAGACCATGCTGGTCCAGTCCGGCCGCCCGGTCGGCGTCATGCAGACCCACGAGTGGGCGCCGCGCGTGCTGATCGCCAACTCCAACCTGGTCGGCGACTGGGCCAACTGGGAGGAGTTCCGCCGCCTGGAGAGCCTCGGGCTCACCATGTACGGCCAGATGACCGCCGGCTCGTGGATCTACATCGGCACCCAGGGCATCCTCCAGGGCACCTACGAGACCTTCGCGGCCGTCGCCAACAAGCGGTACGACGGCACGCTGGAGGGCACCATCACCCTCACCGCCGGCCTCGGCGGGATGGGCGGCGCCCAGCCGCTGGCCGTCACCATGAACGGCGGCGTCGCGATCTGCATCGACTGCGACCCGTCCCGCATCTCCCGCCGCATCGAGCACCGCTACCTGGACGTCGAGGCCAAGGACCTCGCCCACGCGCTGGAGCTCGCCACCGCCGCCCGCGACAAGAGGCAGCCGCTGTCCATCGGCGTGCTGGGCAACGCCGCCGAGCTCGTCCCGCAGCTGCTCGCGATGGACGCGCCGATCGACATCGTCACCGACCAGACCAGCGCCCACGACCCGCTGAGCTACCTGCCGGTCGGCGTCGCCTTCGACGACATGGCCACCTACGCGGCCGAGAAGCCCGCCGAGTTCACCCAGCGGGCCCGCGAGTCGATGGCCCGGCACGTCGAGGCCATGGTCGGCTTCCAGGACCGCGGCGCCGAGGTCTTCGACTACGGCAACTCGATCCGCGGCGAGGCCCAGCTGGCCGGCTACGACCGGGCGTTCGCCTTCCCCGGCTTCGTCCCCGCGTACATCCGCCCGCTGTTCTGCGAGGGCAAGGGCCCGTTCCGCTGGGCGGCGCTGTCCGGCGACCCGCAGGACATCCACAAGACCGACAAGGCCGTCCTCGACCTCTTCCCGGAGAACGAGTCGCTGGCCCGCTGGATCAAGATGGCCCAGGAGAAGGTGCACTTCCAGGGCCTCCCGGCGCGCATCTGCTGGCTCGGCTACGGCGAGCGCGACAAGGCCGGCGAGCGCTTCAACGACATGGTCGCCTCCGGCGAGCTGTCCGCGCCGATCGTCATCGGCCGTGACCACCTGGACTGCGGTTCGGTCGCCTCGCCGTACCGCGAGACCGAGGCGATGCTCGACGGCTCGGACGCGATCGCCGACTGGCCGCTGCTCAACGCCATGGTCAACGTCGCCTCAGGCGCGTCCTGGGTGTCCATCCACCACGGCGGCGGCGTCGGCATCGGCCGCTCGATCCACGCCGGCCAGGTCACCGTCGCCGACGGCACCCCGCTGGCCGGGGAGAAGATCCGCCGGGTGCTCACCAACGACCCGGGCATGGGCGTCATCCGGCACGTGGACGCCGGGTACGACCGCGCCGACGAGGTCGCCGCCGAGCGTGGCGTCCGCGTTCCCATGGGTGAGCTGTGACGAGTTCGTTCGAAGCGATGTGGGCGGAGCTGCTCCCCGTGGGCCGCTCCGCCGCCTCCGGCGGCTACCGCCGCTTCGCGTGGAACTCCGCCGACGCCGAGTGCCGGGCCTGGTTCGAGCAGCAGGCCCGCGACCGCGGCCTGACGTACGAGCTGGACCGCAACGGCAACCAGTGGGCCTGGCTGGGCGACCCGGCCGGGGACGGCGCCGTCGTCACCGGCTCGCACCTGGACTCCGTCCCCGACGGCGGGGCCTTCGACGGCCCGCTCGGCGTCGTCTCCTCCTTCGCCGCCCTGGACGAACTCCGGGCCCGGGGAGCCGAGTTCACGCGTCCGCTGGCGATCGTCAACTTCGGTGACGAGGAGGGCGCCCGGTTCGGCGTCGCCTGCATCGGCTCCCGGCTGACGGCCGGCCTGCTGGACCGCGACGCCGCGTACGCGCTGCGCGACGCCGACGGCGTCCGGCTGCCCGACGCGATGGAGCGGGCCGGCTACGACCCCACCGCGATCGGCGCGGACGACGGCCGGCTCGCCCGGATCGGCGCCTTCGTCGAGCTCCACGTCGAGCAGGGCCGCTACCTCGCCGAGGACCAGCCGGTCGGCGTGGCCGGGGCGATCTGGCCGCACGGCCGCTGGCGCTTCGACTTCCACGGCGAGGCCAACCACGCCGGCACCACCCGCATCGAGGACCGCCGCGACCCGATGCTCACCTACGCCAACACCGTGCTCTCCGCCCGGAAGAAGGCGCGGGAGGCGGGCGCCCTCGCCACCTTCGGCAAGGTCGCGGTCGAGCCCAACGGCACCAACGCGATCGCCTCCCTGGTCCGCGGCTGGCTCGACTCCAGGGCGGCCGACGAGCGCACCCTCACCGCGCTGGTCGCCGAGATCGAGCGGGCCGCCGCCGAGCGCGGCGGGCGCGACGGCGTCCGGGTCGAGCTCACCAGGGAGTCCTACACGCCGGTGGTGGAGTTCGACGGTCCGCTGCGCGACCGCCTCGGCAAGCTGCTGAACGCCCCGGTGCTGCCCACCGGCGCGGGACACGACGCCGGGATCCTGGCGTCCGCGATCCCGACCGCCATGCTGTTCGTGCGCAATCCGACCGGTGTCTCGCACTCCCCGGCCGAGCACGCCGAGACACCCGACTGCCTCGCCGGGGTCACCGCCCTGGCCGACGTACTGGAGGACCTGGCGTGTCAGTGACCGAACCGGTGGCCTACTGGGCGCAGTACGCCTGGCTGCCGCACGCCAACGGCCCGGTGGTCGAGCGGGACGTCCTGATCGCCACCGGCCCCGGCGGCCGGATCACCGCCGTGACGCCGGACAGCGGCCCGTGCCCGGCCGGCGCCGTCCGCCTCGTTGGGCTCCTCGTGCCCGGCCAGGCCAACGCCCACTCGCACGCCTTCCACCGGGCGCTGCGCGGCCACGTCCAGGTCGGCTCCGGGACGTTCTGGACCTGGCGCGACACCATGTACAGGTTCGCCGGGGCGCTCGACCCGGACCGCTACCTGGAGCTCGCCACCGCGGTCTACGCCGAGATGGCGCTCGCCGGGATCACCGCCGTCGGCGAGTTCCACTACCTGCACCACGCCCCCGGCGGCGCCCGCTACGACGACCCCAACGCGATGGGCGAGGCGCTGATCGAGGCCGCGGCCCGGGCCGGCATCCGGATCACCCTGCTCGACACCTGCTACCTGTCCTCGGGCTTCGGTGCCGAGCCGACCGGGCCGCAGCAGCGTTTCAGCGACGGCGACGCCGAGGCGTGGGCGGTCCGGGCGGACGCGCTCAAGCCGCGCGAGCACGCCCGGATCGGCGCCGCCATCCACTCGGTGCGGGCCGTGCCCGCCGGGCAGCTGGGCACCGTCGCGCGGTGGTCCGAGCTGCGCGGAGCCCCGCTGCACGTCCACCTGTCCGAGCAGACCGCCGAGAACGACGCCTGCCTCGCCGCGCACGGCGTCACCCCGACCCGGCTGCTCGCCGACCACGGCGCCCTCGGGCCGCGCACCTCGGCCGTCCACGCGACCCACCTCACCGACGAGGACGTCCGCCTCCTCGCCGACAGCTCCACCACGATCTGCATGTGCCCCACCACCGAGCGGGACCTCGCGGACGGCATCGGCCCGGCCCGCCGGCTCGCCTCGGCCGGGTGCCCGGTCACCCTCGGCAGCGACAGCCACGCCGTCATCGACCCGTTCGAGGAGGCGCGCGCCCTGGAGCTCGACGAACGGCTGCGGACGCGGACCCGCGGGCACTGGACGGCCAACGCGCTCCTGCGGGCCGGGACGGAGGACGGGCACGCCTCGCTCGGCTGGCCGGAGGCCGGCCGGATCGAGGCCGGGGCGCTCGCCGACTTCACCGTGCTCGCCCTCGACTCGGTGCGCACCGCCGGGCCGCCGCCCGCACTGGGCGCCGAGACCGCCGTCTTCGCGGCCTCGGCGGCGGACGTCCGGCATGTGGTGGTCGGCGGCCGGCACGTCGTCGCGGACGGCGTGCACCGGCTCGTCCCGGACGTCCCGGGCGCGCTGCGGGCCTCGATCGGCGCGCTGAGCTGCTGATCCGTTCCTACAACTCCGTTCGGAAGGCGTCGTCTTGAGCAACCCGACCACCCTGATCACCGGCATCGGCAGTCTGGTCACCAACGACCCCGGCCAGGGCGCCGGACCGCTCGGCCTGCTGACCGACGCGGCCGTGGTGCTGGACGGCGACACCGTCGCCTGGGTCGGCCCGGCCGCCGACGCGCCCGCCGCCGACGTGCGCTTCGACGCGGAGGGGCGGGCCCTGCTGCCCGGCTTCGTCGACTCGCACGCCCACCTGGTGTTCGCGGGCGACCGCACCGCCGAGTTCAACGCCCGGATGTCCGGCCAGTCCTACACCGCCGGCGGGATCCGGACCACGGTGGCGGCCACCAGGGCCGCGACCGACGCCGAACTCGACGCCAACCTGGCCCGGTTCGTCCGGGAGGCGCTGCGCCAGGGCACCACGACCATCGAGTGCAAGTCCGGGTACGGGCTGACGGTGGCCGACGAGGCCCGGGCGCTGCGGATCGCCGCCCGGTACACCCCGGAGACCACGTACCTGGGCGCGCACGTCGTCGCGCCCGAGTACGCGGACGACCCCGCGGCGTACGTCGACCTCGTCACCGGGGAGATGCTGGACGCCTGCGCCCCGCACGCCCGGTGGGTGGACGTGTTCTGCGAGAAGGGCGCGTTCGACGGGGACCAGGCGCGGGCGGTCCTCACCGCCGGCATCGAGCGCGGGCTGACGCCCCGGGTGCACGCCAACCAGCTGACGTACGGTCCCGGCGTGCAGCTCGCGGTCGAGCTGGGGGCGGCCTCGGCCGACCACTGCACCCACCTGACGGACGAGGACGTGGCCGCGCTGGCCGGCTCGGGGACGGTGGCGACGCTGCTGCCCGGGGCGGAGTTCTCGACCCGGGCGCAGTACCCGGACGCGCGGCGGCTGCTCGACGCGGGCGCGGTCGTGGCGCTGTCCACGGACTGCAACCCGGGCTCCAGCTTCACGAGTTCGATGGCGTTCTGCATCGCGGTCGCGGTGCGGGAGATGGGGATGACACCGGACGAGGCGGTCTGGGCGGCGACGGCCGGCGGGGCGCACGCGCTGCGCCGCGGCGACGTCGGCGTGGTCGAGGCCGGGGCGCGGGCGGACCTGCTGCTGCTGGACGCGCCGTCGCACGTGCACCTGGCCTACCGGCCGGGGGTGCCGCTGACGGCCGCGGTCTGGCGGTCGGGGGTCCGCGAGGTCTGAGCCTGCGAGAGCTGGAGGCCCCCACGTCCCCGGGGTGGCGGGCGCGGGGGCCCTCCGTTTTCACTTGAGGCCCAACGAGCGCCTCAGGAAGTCGAGTTCGTGCTGCAGCAGGTTCGCCGCCACGGTCTCGTCGGTGGGGGAGTGCGTCGTGTTGCTCAGCGGGAGCACCTCGTGGGGGCGGCCCGCGGCGAGCAGCGCGCTGGACAGGCGCAGGGTGTGGACGGGGAGGACGTTGTCGTCCGCGAGGCCCTGGATCAGCAGCAGCGGGCGGCGCAGCTTCGGGGCGTCGGCGATCAGCGACGCCGAGTCGTAGTGCCCGGGGTGCTCGTCCGGGTGGCCGAGGAAGCGCTCCTGCCAGTGGGTGGTGGAGAGCCGCTGGTCGGTGGGGGCGGCGCCGGCCGACGCCGCGTGGAAGACGTCCGGGCGGCGCAGGACGGCGAGCGCGGCCAGGAAGCCGCCGTAGGACCAGCCGCGGATGGCGACCCGGTCGAGGTCGAACACACCGGGGCGCAGCCGGGCGGCCTCGTGCAGGCCGTCGACCTGGTCGGTGAGGGCCGGTCCGGCCTTGTCGCCGTAGATCTCCTTGCTCCAGCGGGGCCCGCGGCCGGGTGTCCCGCGGCCGTCGACGGCGAGCACCGCGAAGCCCTGTTCGGCGAACCAGCGCGAGACGAGGTCCCACCACACGCCGCCGGTGCCGACCTTCCGGGTGGCCGGCCCGCCGTACGGGTCGACGAGGACGGGCAGCGGGCCGTCCTCGGGGCGGTACCCGGTGGGCAGGTAGAGCGCGGCGCGCATCTCGCGCGGGCCGAGGCGCAGCAGTTCGGGTGCGGCGGTGAGCACGGGCGGCTCGGCGCGCGAGGTGAGCTCCACGGCCGCGCGCCCCTCGCGCAGGACGGTGGTGCGTCCGGCGGGGTGGCCCTCGCGGCGGGTGGTGACGACCAGCGTGCCGCCCCGGCGGACGCCGGTGTGCTGGCCCGGGCCCTCGCTGAGCCGGCGGACGCCGGCGCCCGGTTCGTAGCTCCAGAGGTGGGTCTCGGTGGGCTCGTCGACGGCGGTGAACAGGACCCGCTCGCCCTCCGTCCCGAGCACCTCCCACAGCTGGAGCCCGGGCGGGGTGACGGGCTCGCCGTCCACCGTGAGGTGCTGGGTGTCGCCGTGGGCGGCGGTGTGGACGAGGGCGCCGGAGGCGGTGCGCAGGGGCAGCCCGGGGACGAGCTCGACCCAGTGGTCGTCGCGCTGCTCGTCGAGCACCCGGACGGCGCCGCCGGGCTCGATCGCGAGCGTGCGGACGGTGCGCTGGTCGCGGCTCTGGACGCAGGCGTACGGGCCGTGGGCGTCCCAGCCGGCGGCCGTGACGTACTCGAACGCGGCCCGGTCCCAGTGGACTCCGATCTGTGAGCCGTCGAGGCCGAGCAGCCACAGCGACACGTCGGCGTTGGCGGTGCCGGCGAGCGGGTAGCGGACGGCGCGCGGGGGCCGGGCCGGGTCGGCCGGGTCGGCGAGGTGCAGCCGGGCGACCTCGCGCTCGTCGACCCGGGTGACGAGCAGCGCGGTGCCGTCGGGGGACCACCAGTGGCCGCGGGAGCGGTACATCTCCTCGGTGGCGACGTGCTCGGCGATGCCGTACGTCACGTCCGCGGCCTCGGGCTCGGCGAGCGCGCGGTCGCCGGTGCCGTCGGCGGACACCACCCGCAGGGAGCCGCCGCCGGCGTAGGCGATCCGGCGGCCGGTCGGGTCGAGGCGCGGGTCGTACACCGCGGTGGCGGTGGGGACGGCGCGGACGGTGCCCGTGGCGGTGTCGGCGAGCCACAGGTGGCCGCCGAGCGCGAAGGCGGCGAGCCGGCCGGTGGCGTCGGTGGAGAAGGCGGTGATGCCGGAGGCGGCGATCCGGGCCCGCTCGCGCCGGATCCGCTCGGCCTCGGGGAGGTCGCCGTCGTCGTCGCCGAGCGCGGCCGGGTCGGCGACCAGCCGCTCCTCGCCGGTGGCGGTGTCGAGCGCCCAGAGGCGGTTGACGGGGTCGGCGCCGCCGCGGCTGCGGACGAACAGCACGGTGGCGCCGTCGGCGGTGATCACGGGGTGGGTGGGGGTGCCCAGCGCGAAGCGCCGGGTGCGGGCGAGTTGGCGGGGGAGCGCGTCTGTCGGCATGACGGGCACCATAGGCAGATCCCGCACCACTCGGTCGAGTGGTTTACGCGCTCGCGCAGGGGGCCGGACCGGGCGCGTGTCAGTGCACGTCGCCCATGAGCGCGTTGACCTTCTTGCGGTACATCGCGAGGGCGATGCCGGCGATGATCGCCATCACGCCCTGGACCGCGAAGTACCAGGTGCTGCCGACCACGCCGTCGCCCAGCACGAGCTGGAAGATCGCGGCGACGCAGTCGCCGGCGGTGACGGCGAGGAACCAGACGCCCATCATCTGGCTGGCGTACTTGGTCGGCGCCAGCTTGGTGGTGACGGACAGGCCGACGGGGGAGAGCGTGAGCTCACCGACGGTCTGGACCAGGTAGACCATGGCCAGCCACAGCGGGGTGACCTTGGTGTCGCCGTGGGCGGCGGCCATCGCCAGCATCATGACGATGAAGGACGCGCCGATCATCAGCAGACCGATGGCGAACTTCATGGTGGTGCTGGGGTTCTTCGACCGGCGGGCCAGGGCGACCCAGATCCAGGCGAAGACCGGCGCCAGCGCCATGATGTACAGCGGGTTGAGCGACTGGAACCACGTCGACGGGAAGTTGAAGCCGAGCAGCGTGGACGCGGTGTGCTTGTCCGCGAAGATGCTCAGCGTCGAACCGGACTGGTCGTAGATCATCCAGAACACGGCGGCGGCGACGAAGAACCAGATGTAGCCGCTCATCCGGGACTGCTCGGTGGCGTCGAGGTCCTTGTCGCGCTTCACCTTGGCGAAGACGAGCACCGGGATCAGGATGCCGGCGACCGACAGCGGCCAGAGCACCCAGTCGATGGTGAACGAGCCGCTCGCCACCAGGGCGCCGTAGATGACCACGGCGGCGGCCAGCCAGGCGCCGGCCTTCTTGAAGATCGACGCCTTCTCGGCCGGGGTGATCGGCGAGGTGACGATGTCGCTCTTCGGGCTCAGGTGGCGGGTGCCCAGCAGGAACTGGCCGAGGCCGAGCGCCATGCCGACGCCGGCCAGCGCGAAGCCCAGGTGCCAGCTGACGCTCTGGCCGATGGTGCCGATGACCAGCGGGGCCGCGAAGGCGCCGAGGTTGATGCCCATGTAGAAGACGGTGAAGCCACCGTCGCGACGCGGGTCGTTCGGGCCGTCGTAGAGGTGGCCGACCATCGTCGAGATGTTGGCCTTGAGCAGACCGGAGCCGATCGCGATGAAGGCCAGACCGGCGAAGAACGCGCCGCTGAACGGCACGGCCAGCAGGAAGTGGCCGATCATGATGATCGTGCCGCCGACCGCGACGGTCTTGCGAGCGCCGAGGAATCGGTCGGCGATCCAGCCGCCCGGGAGGGCCAGCAGGTAGACCATCGCCGTGTACACGCTGTACACGGCGGCGGCGACCGCCGTCTTCATGCCGAGGCCGCCCTCCGAAATGGAGGCGGTCATGTAGAGGACCAGCAGGGCACGCATGCCGTAGTAGCTGAAGCGTTCCCACATCTCGCTCATGAAGAGAGTCGCGAGACCTCGGGGGTGGCCGAGGAAGGTCTTGCCGCTGGGGGAGGCCGACGTGACGCCGGCGTCCTGGAGCGTAGACGCCATGTGTAGTGGTTCCTTGCCTGACAGCGTCCGCCTAGGGGGGTGGCGGCGGACGTGGACGGAACCACTGTACGTGGCGATATTTGGCGGTATCAGATGACAAAACGCTCGAATCAGGTATGGCAATGGCAAAGTCCGCAGCCGATCTTCCCGATCGATCCATGGTAGACGGGGATGTCTTCCTTCGGTTTCAAGATCCAAGGGCGGAATCTTCGCCGAACAGGCGGTCGGGAAGCGTCCGTTGAGCGGACGTGGGCCCTTATATAACGATCACGCTCTGTGAACTACTTCACAGGTCCATCGGGCAGGGTGCGGCGGACTACCATCACCACATGACCTGTGTGCTGCTCGCCGAGGACGATCCGGCGATCTCCGAACCGCTGGCCCGGGCCCTGCGCCGCGAGGGCTACGAGGTGCTCGTCCGCGAGGACGGCCCCACCGCGCTCGCCGCCGGCCTCACCGAGGAGGTCGACCTCGTCGTCCTCGACCTCGGCCTGCCCGAGATGGACGGCCTTGAGGTCTGCCGCCGGCTGCGCGCCGACGGCAAGAGCTGCCCCGTCCTGGTGCTCACCGCCCGCGCGGACGAGGTGGACACCGTCGTCGGCCTCGACGCCGGCGCCGACGACTACGTCACCAAGCCGTTCCGGCTGGCCGAACTGCTCGCCCGCGTCCGGGCCCTGCTCCGGCGCGGCAACGTCGACCAGCTCACCACCGGCGCGCACGGCGTGAAGATCGACATCGAGTCGCACCGCGCCTGGCTCGGCGAGGAGGAGCTGACGCTCTCCGCCAAGGAGTTCGAGCTGCTGCGCGTCCTCGTCCGGGACGCCGGCCGGGTCGTGACCCGCGAGGAGATCATGCGCCAGGTCTGGGACACCACCTGGTGGACCTCCACCAAGACCCTGGACATGCACATCTCCTGGCTGCGCAAGAAGCTCGGCGATGACGCCGCCAACCCGCGCTACATCGCCACCGTGCGCGGAGTGGGCTTCCGGTTCGAGAAGAATTAGCCCCCGTACGGAGAGCATGGCCGGAGCGCGGCCGATGAAGCGCAACACCTCGGGGAGCGGCAGCGTGAAACGCCGGATGATCAACTCGCTGCTGGGCGTCGTCCTGGTGGTGGTCGTGGTGTTCTGCGTGCCGCTCGCCCTGGTGGAGAAGCGGACCATCGTCAACTCGGCCCAGGAGCGGACGGACGCCGCCGCCGTCCGGGTGCTCGGGCTGGTGGAGAACCGCCTCGCGAACCACGAGCTGGTCAACGAGCGCTCCTTCGACAGCCAGGTCGCCGAGGGCAGCTACGTCGAGGTGCAGCTGCCCGGCCAGGCGGTGGTCTCGGTCGGCGTGCGCCCGCCCGGGGGCCACCTGCTGAAGGCCACCGAGTACGGCGTCAACGGCGAGAGCGTCACCGTCGAGCAGTCCCGCGAGGACGTCGACCACGAGATCGCCAACATGCTGCTGCTGCTCGGCGTCGTCGCCCTGCTCGCCGTCCAGGCCGCCGTCGCGCTCGCCGTCTGGCAGGCCAAGCGGCTCGCCCGGCCGCTCACCGACCTCGCCGAGACCGCCGAGCGCCTCGGCTCCGGCGACCCCCGCCCGCGCGACCGCCGCTACGGCGTGCCGGAGCTCGACCGGGTCGCCGAAGTGCTGGACGTCAGCGCCGAGCGGATCGCCCGCATGCTCACCGCCGAGCGCCGGCTCGCCGCCGACGCCTCGCACCAGCTGCGCACCCCGCTCACCGCGCTGTCCATGCGGCTGGAGGAGATCACCGCCCTCGCCGAGGACCCGGAGACCGTCAAGGAGGAGGCGACCATCGCCCTCCAGCAGGTCGAGCGGCTCACCGACGTCGTCCAGCGGCTGCTCACCACCCAGCGCGACCCGCGCAGCCCCACCGCCGTCGCCTTCGAGCTCGACGAGGTGATCAAGCAGCAGGTCGAGGAGTGGGGCCCGACCCTGCGCGAGAAGGGCCGGGTGCTCTCCCTGGAGGGCCTGCACGGCGTCATCGCCGTCGGCACCCCGGGCACGGTCGCCCAGGTGCTCGCCACCCTGATCGAGAACTCGCTGATGCACGGCGCCGGGACGATCACCCTGCGGGTCCGCCCCTCCGGCACCTCGGTCGTGGTCGAGGTGCAGGACCAGGGCGCCGGGGTGCCGCCGGAGCTGGGCAACCGGGTCTTCGAGCGCGCGGTCAGCGGCCGCAACTCCACCGGGATCGGCCTGGCCGTCGCCCGTGACCTCGCGGAGGCGGACGGCGGCCGGCTCGAACTGCTGTCGCTGCGGCCGCCGGTGTTCGCGATCTTCCTCGGCCGCAGTCACGAGGACTGAGAGGACCGGGGGACCGGGCGGCCCCGGGCGCCTCAGGCTCCCGGCATGACGCCGAGCTGGCGCATCAGGCCCATCACGTCCCACTGCCACCAGCCCTCGGCGATCCTGCCCTCCTTGCAGCGGAAGGTCGTCGTGCCGCGTCCGGTCACCGACTTCCCGGTGTTGGGCACGTCCCGGAAGGCGGCCTTCTGGGTGGCGTGCCAGGTCCACCGGGTCGCCACCTCGTCGCCCTCGGCGATCTGGCTCTCGATCTCGAAGCGGAAGTCGAAGGCGTCCAGGTAGCCGGCACAGCGCTCGCGGAACGCCGGGACGCCCTGGAGGTCGCCCTCGCTGCCGTAGTCGTGGTCGCGGTAGTCGGCGGCCATGCACTCGTCGATGACGTCGAGGTCGCCCGCGGCCAGCCCGTCCAGGACCCGGTTCGCGAGGGTCTTGTTGAACTGGGAGTCACGGACCACGTCGAGGTCGGTGAAGGTGGGCGGCGCGTCGCAGAGCGCCACCATCTCGCGGAAGATCCGGTCCGTCTCGGGGAGGTGGGAGTTGCGCATGGCCTCCTCGTAGGAGGGGAACTCCACGATCTCCACCACGTGCTTGGTGTCCGAGCGGTCGGTCGCGACCACCGCGTGGGAGGCGGTCCGCTTCCCCTTGGTGGACTCGGCCCAGCTGTCCATCAGCCGGTTGAGGTCGTCGAGCCTGTCGGTCTTGCAGTCGATGATCTGGACGAACGCCATGGCGAGCCTCCTGGAACCCCCTCGGCCTCGATCGTCCGCGCCGGCCGTGCTCGCCCTCGGTAACCACTGTCCTCTCGGGCGGGTGGGACCGGCAAGCGCAGGACGCGCGTCGGGGGGGGGGCGCGCGGGGGGGGGGGGGGCGCGCGCGCGGGGGGGGGGGGGGCGCGGCGCGGGGGCGGGGGGGCGGGGGGGCGGGGGCGGCCAGCGCCACCGCCGCGCG